>NZ_CP012882.1:1200000-1500000 GCF_002224265.1 Vibrio vulnificus NBRC 15645 = ATCC 27562 | reverse complement strand
TGATTCTGCAGCAAACTTTGCAGGATTCCGAGTTGTCAGAGTACTGTAAGCATCAGTAAGTCATGTGAATGGCGAGCCAATCGGCTCGCCTTTTTATTTATCAATATGGTTATTTTTAAATACAGTTATTTTTCAAAATAGGGGACTTAGCATAGGCAAATGAGCGTGACCTTATGCTATTTACTTGGTAAGCATAGCCACTTATCCCCTTCCTACTAGAAGCTGCAACGGTGTTGGCTGCATTCGTTCACTGATCGCTAGCCCGGCCCAATCACATAGCGTATCTATGCGCATGGGGACTCACTCATTTGCCCCCTACCTGCAACGCCAAGTTGTTTGGGTATAGCGATTGCACTATCGTCGTGTTTATTCAGATTGTTGTGGCAGTTTGTGCGCGATTCCCGCATGACAGTCGATACACGATTTCTCTCTTTCCTCCATGGTTTGATGCCGACGAGCGACCGTTCGATCTTGCGCAGTGAAATCCATCAACTCAACACGATGGCAATAGCGGCACTGCTGTGATTTGTTTGCCACAAATTCGTTGGTGACTTTTTCAAACAGTCTAGGTCGATGCTCAGTCTCAAAGTTGTCCAGAGTGATGTCGCCCGACAACTTGTGAAAGATATCCGCAGTCGCCATGATTTTTAACTTGAGCTTAGGCAGCAATTCGCGAGGGACATGGCAATCACTGCACGTTGCCGCAATCACACCTTTAGCGTTCTTGAAATGAACGGACTCTTGGTATTCTTCAACAATTGTATCCATCCCAATATGGCAGCCAAAACAAAACGCATTGCTGTTGGTGAACGTCATACCCCAATGAAAGCCGGTCATGGCTATGGCACCAATAACAACAGCCACAACGCCTCCAAGTGGAACGCCTAACCACCATTTGCTGCGAGGTTTATCCCATAGGCTCATAAGACGACTCCCTGATATAAACGTATTTATTGGAAGCTTGCATAATATTCAACAAGTGCTTGTCGCTCTTCTTGAGATAATGCTTTAATCGCTTTATCCATTTTCTTGTCTGCTGAGCGTTGGCCTTGATGAAATTGCGTTAAGGTTGTTAACAAATAGCCTTTTTGTTGGCCTGCTAAAATGGAAGCTTCATCAAGAGGATCGCTTCCTCCATCGGCATGACAACTTTCGCAACTTTTTAGATGAATGGCTTTACCTTGGTTTACCAGTGTTTGATCAAAAGGTTGTTTTGCGCGAACAAACTCCATGTCAGCGTAGTAGGCTGCGAGTTGTTCAATTTCGTCTTCTGTTAAAGAACGAACGATGGTTGCCATGTCTCCGGATTGACTGATATCTCCCGACACGTGTTGGACGGTTTTGGCGGGGCGTCCTTCTAAGTAGCGTAGCATTTGGTCGCTGAGATTGAACTCAGGAATGCCCGCAATGGTGGGTATATCAGTGTGCCCACTCACACCATTTGCTCCATGGCATGCATCGCATTGTTTCTCGCTAACGAGGGCTTGCGTGCTAGCGAAAGCCGAACCAAATGAAGCGATAAACAGAGCAATGGTACAGAAGATGTTGTTTAAAGTAGATTTTTTATCAAGCATAGCGTGACGTTCCTATAATTAAATAGTGCAGTGATACTTTCTAAAGTTAGTTGGCTTTCTAATTTGATAGTAATACATTATTTAAAATTTGCTCGATCTCTTTGATATTTTTATTTGTTGTGCTAAGGAATTTAATTTGTGATTCATTTGGATTGATGATTGAGCCATTTATGCATGGGTGAGGTATTTTGTGTTTAGCTTGGTTTAACCTCGTTAATATCTAATTTATGACGATGGAATAGATGATCTAAATCAATTAGATGTCGATTTTTCTTAATTCTATTTCTATGGAAATAGAAAAGACGCATGGGTTAAATGAGTCTTTATATCATTTATCAACCGCCTGTTTTTTCTTATGGCATTGATTTTGTTGCCTTTTTAATTTGTAGTTTAATTCTCTAATATTTCAAATTCAAATGCATGCTCTATGTCTCAAAGTGAAAAGATATTATTCAGGACATGTTAAACGTCTTGTTTGATAGTGGGAAAGTAATTGATAAATATAACAATGCCAATTCGTTTGTTCTAGAGAATATAATTAATAGTAAGTTTATTTTCACTGTTTATTTTCTTTTGATGAGCTTATCACGACAGGTTGTCTTGGCGAGACATCTGGTAAAAATCCACTACAATTACGTAAAGTATAAAGCGATAACTCCAACATACAGAAGATTAATAGGAATAAGGGATAATCCTATGATTATATTAAGAGCGATGTTGGCCTCTGTACTCAGTATTCTACTGATTGCTTGTGGACCAGAAAGTGGTAACGATCAAAATACGCCGCCTCCCCAGCTTGGGAAAGACTTTACGGTCAGAGTGGCAACCCCTCAACTCGTGGTACCTGATGGGGCCAGTGAAACCAAGCTTGTGGTTGATTTTGAAGTCTTTGATGCATCAGGCCGCGCCTATGAGTTCGATGCAACGAAAGATTTTCGTATCGCGGTGCTTAAAGCAATGCCTCAAAGAAGCGGCGGTGGGCGAGATGGCAACACGTTTTGGAAGAGCTTCCACCATTCTAGTAATGACGCAACCAATCGAGCGAGCATGGAAAATGTTTGGACAGCGGGTGGTGAGTTGCTCAAAACAGAGAGCGGCTACACTTATACCTTTGCAATTGCAGATATTCTGAATGTTGCCGATCCTTACCCAACTGACTCGGTAAATAACGGAGGCATGATCGCTTGGGATGAAGACAAGTTGCATCGTATTGTGATGGCGTATGGTGACCAAGAGCTAGGATTTACCTATGTGTACCAGTGGATTCCTGGAACACCATCCGATCAAACGGTTTCTCGCAACGTCATTGAAGAAGAGACTTGTTCTAACTGTCACATGGGTGAACCACTGCATCATGGCCCTGGGTATCGCTCCATTGATAACAACATCGCAGTTTGTTCGTCCTGCCACAATGACAGTAATCCTGGTGCCGCCCCACGTCGTCGCCCACTGGCCGCCATCGTGCATCAGTATCACGGAAATGTGTATGCCCTTGGCTCAAGTTCAAGCGATCCGACAACCTACAAACAGCCAGTCGATAGCAATGGCGCGTTGGTTACGGAGATCAATGGATTGGTGATGGAAGGCAATCCATTTCCACAAGACGCGCGTAACTGTACGACTTGCCACTCGCAGGATGTGACAAAAGCGTCAGATGCGAACAACTGGTTTGAACATCCTAGCCAAGTGGCTTGTGAGTCTTGTCATTTGTACAGAGACAGAGGTGCACACGACAATGAAGTCGGTTTTACCTGGGATAGAGAAACCTGCACAGGTTGCCATCGCCCTTATGAGCGCGATGAGAACGGTGACCCAATTATTGGTATGGATGCCAGCCGAAGCGCTCGCACAGTGCATCTAGGCCGTTTGGATAAGTTAGCGGCAGCACGGGATACGTTGCTTGTCAGTATTAAGCAGGCTCGTTTTGTGGATTCCATGTTTGAAGTTGATGTCATTATTCAGAAAGATGGCGTTGGTATTAGCGCGCTTAGTGAAATCACGCCATTTATCAATGAACATGGTCATGTCAACTTGTTGCTCAATTGGGATAACGGTGAAGGCCCAATGCTGGCAAATAACGGTTTGGATCTCTCTACCTGTACCGCACAAGGCAATGGCTTGTTCACTTGCCAGAAAGATTTCACTGGCGCGACGCTTTTGCCAACTGCAACGTCCACGTTGACCGTGAATGTGGCTGATATGCCGTTGTGTGCCAACCGAACAACAGGTGAGTTGGCGGATTGTTCGACATTCACTGGCATTGATAATTTGAAATACCCTTATGTGATTGCTGCTAAGAACGCAAAAGGAACGTTTGATGTGGGCGGTATCACAACGCCGCATACCTTGCCTGTTGGTGCAGAGGTAACGTCTTGCAACAATTGTCACAAAGAGCTCACCATTCACAAATTGGGCGCTCATCCACACGCAGCAACGGATTTGCAACAGTGTAAAAATTGCCACAATTCAGAGCGCTCCGCGTACTACGCAGGCATGGCCGCGGATCTCAAATATCATGTTCACTCATTCCATGCCTTCGGCTCTGCGCATGTAGGTGAATCCGTCTTCCCTGGCGCAATTAACAACTGCGAAGCGTGCCATAGTGCTGGGCAATACAACTTACCAAGCCAGAAAAATACACGACCTTCGTTGGCCAGTGGAAAATACTTCAGCCCCGCATTAGTGGCGTGTGGTGCCTGTCATATTGAATCGCCTTTGGCTAATGCCGATCCTGATACGATTCCTGGTGATGCCGTGCTCGATCATATGATCAAAAACGGGGCCGTGTTTGCTGCGGATACCGCTGTGGAAGCAACGGGCAAAGAACAGTGCGCAACGTGTCACGCCATCGGTCAGGAGCAAGGCGTAGATAAAGTCCATAAAGTGTACGAATACCGTTAACTGAGTGCTTCGGGAGAGACTTCCGGAGCACGGTTGAGCAATAGGAAAATCTTATGAAAACAACGATTCAGTGGTGGTTCGTGACGATAGTGATGGCGCTTGGTCTCTCTTCAAATTTGAGTGCAGAAGAGCGCTCTACGCAGCCAGTGGTCGATTCTCGTGAAGCGATTGAAGCAATATTGGATCAGAAGTTTAGTGACGGAAAGTATTCACGACGTGGCCCTGATGGCTGTTTACGCTGCCATGATGACGATTCTGAGTTACCCGCAACGGGAATTTTCGACAATATCCATGGTAAGTCGGCCAATGTTCATGGGCCAATGAGCGACAAACAGTGTGAAGCGTGCCATGGCCCAGCCAACAATCATGAACGTAATCCTCGTAAAGGTGAAATGCGTGAACCCATGATTACCTTTGGCCCCATGTCTCCAGTGCCGTCAGAAAAGCAAAACAGTGTGTGCTTGTCTTGTCATACCGACTCGAGTCGCTCTGCGTGGCACAGCAGCGAACATGCTTTTGAGGATCTCTCTTGTTCGAGTTGCCATAAGTTGCACGAGAAAGACGATCCTATGATGGTGGCCGAAAAACAAGTGGAAACCTGCACTAACTGCCATGCAAAAACAAAATCTGATCTGCATAAACGCAGTAGCCATCCGATTCTCAACGGTTCTCTGGCGTGTTCGAGTTGTCATGATCCCCATCAAACCGTTAATGAATACAGCTTGAAGCAAACCACCACCAATGAAACCTGTTTGGATTGTCACTCAGAAAAACGTGGCCCATTCTTATGGGAACATGAGCCCGTTACAGAAGACTGTTCTAACTGCCACAATCCACACGGGTCGGTCAATCAGGCGTTATTGATTAAACGGCTTCCGCAACTTTGTCAGGATTGCCATAGCGTGCCGCACGCGAATGTTGAGATACCGGAAAATGATCTAAAGGTGAGGGGAGGCAGTTGCTTGAACTGCCACAATCAAGTGCACGGAACCAATCATCCGCGCGGCATGTCATTAAGAAACTAGGGAGGGTGTCATGAACGTATCACCTTTGTGGGCCGCCATTGTTGCCGCTCTCGCCATTCCCGCTCTTGCTGATGACTACGCTTTACAACAGGCGAGTGAAGCAGACACCAGTCGCTGGAGTTGTAAACCCTGTGAAAGTGACGGCAAGTGGATTGGGGAAATCAGTTTTGGGTTGGGATACCAAAACAACGACGGCGCATCTCGGTTTAATAACTGGGTTCCACCAATTTGGAGTTCCAATGATCCCGGAAACGGCGTGGGTAGCAGCTTCAACACCGATCTATCGAGATACGACGATGATGGTTTTTACAGCAAGCTGAAAATTGAAGATCTAGGACTAAAACGGTTTTTAATGCAACTCGATGTGGGCCAGTATGATGGCCTACGTTTCCAAGGGCGGTATCGAGAATCGCCATACTATTGGAATAAGGCATTACTCAGCACCTACAGTGGAGAAAATAACGTGCAGACGGCGGGTGAGTTGGCCACTTTTGAGAAAGGTGTGAAAAGAGAAACACTGAATCTCTCGCTTGCGCTCACGCCACATTCTCCTTGGAAACCGCATGTCGCCGTTCAACATGAAAGAAAAAAAGGCACAGTGACGGCTTATACCTCCTCAATACCTGCCTATGGCAATGTACCGGGATATCTTCCGAAGGTGGTGGACTATGAAACACTGAATACCGCTGCGGGGATTAGCTACATTGAAGAGGCGTGGAATGCGGACATTTCTTATCAAGGCGCTTTCTTTCGTCAGAAATACAGTGCTCTTTACTACGGAGAGCAAACGAATCCGTATGCCAATCAACTGGCGTACGAGCCGGAAAACGATTTCCATCAATTGTCACTTTCTGGCAATTACCAGCTAGAAGCGCAAAGTCTTAACGGACGCCTGCTTTTGTCACGTGCGACCTCAGAGGGGGGCATGAACCCATTTCCTCAGTCGCCGGTCACAACGGATAGTTTCCACGGGCGAGTGGATACGATTCAGATCGATGCGAACTATTACAATCGTTTGAGTCGTTCTACCTCGCTGAAGCTAGGGTTAGATTATCGTGATCGCGATGATCGCTCCGATCGCCAAGTGGTGATTGGTCAGACACGTAAAGAATACGATAGGAATGCAATCAAGTTTGATGCGAAGCTGGGTCATCGTTATTCTCGCTCGTTACGCTTGAATGCGGGTTATGAGTATCGGGCAGACAAGCGCCAATACGCAGTGCGTGAAGAAACCAATGAGCATACCTTCTATCTAGGTAGCGTGTATCGCCCTGAAGCCGATTGGCGAATGGGCGGAAAACTCTCGTATCAAACTCGTGATGGTTCCAAATGGACGCAAACCTCTTCTGATGCGCCTCATCTACGTCAATTTTACCTCGCAGATCGTGAGCGTTTGGAGCTGCGTGGCGATGCCAGTCACGATCTTGCCGATAACGCACAATTTACCGTTATTGCTTGGTTGGCTAATGAGCGCTATCCGCAACCGGATATCGGTCGCAGCGAAGGGCAGGATTACGGTTATGATCTCGGCGTCAGCTTTTATCTTGAAGACGACACCACAGGACATCTCTTTTTCAATCAACAATTTATTCGCTTTGAACAGCAGCATGCCAACAGCGCTGCGCCGGGTTGGAATCGCTACGAAACAGAGACAAAAGACAGTGTGACCACAGTGGGATTTGGTTTTAAACGGCAGAACTTGTTAGAAAAAAAACTCAGCTTGTCGTTGGACTATAGCTACAACCATGGTCGTGGACAAACTAACACCACAGGAGCTGGGTATCATTATCCAGATGTAGACTCGGTGGTGCATCGCCTCGAACTTATAGGCGATTATCGCGTGGCGGAAAACCAAAGTGTGATATTGAACTTGCGTTTTGAAGACTTCAATGAGGCGGATTATCTGTTCGATGCGGAAACGGCCAATATGGGGCGCGTTGAAGAAGATTATAATGGCTTCTTCGCGATGCTTTCATGGGAATTTCGTCACTAAATCGTAGTGAGTGGCTTGTGGATTTTGCGCGTTGTCGAAGGAGGAAAGGTGGTTGAACTTAGGGGAGTTGAGTGTCGGTGAGTCAAGATCACCGACACTTGCTATGAACGGAAACGCGTTTTTAACCTTTCATAATTCGGGCTTTAAAGTTACGCCCTTTCATTTTGCCGTTTTGCAGCTGCTGTTCGGCGATTTTGGCCACAGAGTTATCGATAGCAACATAGGAGACCATAGGTAAGATATTGATTTTACCTATCAACTTACCGTCAATTCCGGCCTCTTTGGTTAGGCTGCCTAAGATATCACCAGCACGGACTTTTTGCTTTTTGCCACCCAAAATTTGAATCGTACGCATCGAAGGGTAGTAAGGTTTAGGGTTTTCCGGTTGAGGCAGTTTGGCCGGATGCACATCAATACCCATGTATTCTTCAATACGCTCTACTCGATACAACTCTTTCTCACTGAAGAAACTGATCGCAATTCCTTTCGCGCCCGCTCGGCCAGTACGACCAATGCGGTGAACATGCACTTCAGGATCACGAGAAAGCTCAAAGTTAATCACGGCGTCTAGGTTGTCCACGTCCAAACCACGAGCGGCAACGTCAGTTGCGACCAAAATGGAAATGCTTTTGTTGGCAAACATGGTTAATGCGCGTTCGCGTTCACGCTGTTCCATATCACCGTGCAGTTCGATGACGCTGAAGCGGCGATGGTTCAGCTCGTCGGTGACGTTTTGCACTTCTTTCTTGGTATTGCAAAAGACCACGGTAGATTCGGGTCTGTGCGTCAGCAGCAGAGCTTCCAAAGCGTTGTCGCGTTCTTCGGTGCTCTCGAGCTGATAGAAGCGTTGTTCGATGGTGCTCTTTTGGTGTGTAGACTCTACTTTCACCATTTCCGGATTCTGCATCACTTTGCTTGCGATGGATTCAATCTGCTCTGGGAAGGTCGCACTGAAAAGTAGTGTTTGGCGTTGAGTTGGTGCGGCATCAATGATGGCATCAATCGCATCTTGGAAGCCCATTTCCAACATTCTGTCGGCTTCATCGAGCACTAACGTATTCAGTTCTGTAAGATCAATACGGTCTTTGCTTAGGTGATCGAGGATGCGCCCCGGAGTGCCAACTAAGATGTGTGCACCATGTTCCAACGAAAGAATTTGTGGCCCCATAGGCATACCACCACACAACGTGAGCACTTTAATGTTGTGAATGCCACGCGCCAAAGTACGAATTTCCGTTGCGACTTGATCTGCCAATTCTCGCGTAGGGCAAAGAACAAGCGATTGAACGCGAAAGCGCGAGACATTAAGGTTGCTCAGCAGACCCAAAGCGAAGGTGGCGGTTTTCCCTGACCCTGTTTTTCCTTGACCAATCACATCCTTTCCTGCGAGCACTAGTGGTAAGCTCTGAGCTTGAATTGGCGTCATCTCTGTGTAGCCCAATGTATCAAGAGTCGATAGCAGTTCAGGCTTGAGAGAAAGGGTGTTAAATGGTGCAGTCACAGGCGCAATCCTTAAGTGGAAAAGAGGTTGGGGCGGGTACTATACCGAGTTTAAAAAAAATGAACATAGAAAAGTCATTTTCGCCATCAAACTCTCACTCATCAGTGAATGTGTGATTGCGCATTAATGGTTGTGAGAATATTCCTACAAAAAGATATCTTGTTGATATCGTTATATAAATTAAAACTTATCATCACTGTTTAAATGTTGTGCGCTTGTCAATCAATCGCTACACTTCCCCACCTTATTGTCATTATCAGAGAGAGTTGTTGCTTGTTGTTACGAATCGCCGCGATCGCTTTGCTTAGTTTGCTCACATCATTGACCTCTGCGGCTAATTATCTGTCAGATGCAGACCGCGATTACCTTTCGGCCCATCCGGTGCTGAATGTCGGCATTCTAAACAATAGTTGGTTACCCTATTGGGGAGGGCTAGAGCTCGCGCCTCAAGGGATTCATCACGACTACGCAATGAGTTTTGCCAGAGAACTAGGCATACAGATCCGCTATCAAGGCTACGACAGTATTCACGAGATGCTGCTTGGGTTAAAAAACAAAGAAGTGGATATGGTGATCGGTTTTGGCAAAACGCCGTCTCGCGCGAATGATTTCCTGTTTTCATTGCCGCTGTACAAAAATGTGCGCGTGATTTGGTTGCGCGACAAAGCCCTTGAGCTTGAACCGCTCGAATCCCTCAAGTGGGTATGCGTAGAAAAAACCTCCTATTGTGAAGTGCTGGCCGAGCGTGGGTATCGCAACATTATCACCGCACGCAATTATCAGGCTGCCGCGCAAATGATCTTGCAAGGGTTAGCCGATGCCACCATCAGTAACTATGTTTCGCTGAGTCACTTCTTGAGCGAAAAAGAGGTCAGCCAGGGCAAGGTGTTATTTGACAAGTCATTGGGTACCCAAATTAATCGTGTGTTGTTTAACAAAGAGCAGCGCAAACTGAAGTCCATCATCGACAAAGTGATTCTGGCAGAACAAAGAGGCTTGACGCGCAGCCGAATTCATTCAAAAGACATCTATTTTTTGAATGATCAAGCCAGCCTTCGCTTGCTTTTTGACGAAGGGCGAGAGCAAGTGATTCGTTATACGATTGAAGAAGAAACCTTTCCACTTTCCTATCGCGATCGAGATGGAAAAGTGAAAGGCTATGTGCACGATATTCTGGATCGTATCAGCATGCGGAGCGTACTCGAATTTGAGTATGTACCCGCAGAAGGGCGTGATGTGTTGCAAATGTTGGAAGATGGTGTTGTCGATCTTCTGCCTGCGCGTAACTACCAAGGCGTGGATCAACGCGACTTTCTGGTCACGGAACCCTATGCCAATATCACGTTTGATATGGTGGAAAGTACCGCGGACTATCAAGAGCGTAATCTGGCGATTCTCGATCGCACGGGCAACTACTACTCCTATCTGGATGTGAATCGAAACTATCGAAATGTGCGTGTGTTCCGTGAGTTAAAAGAACTCTTGCCGCAGTTGGAATCGGGAAAAGTGAGTCACGCGTTGATGAATCGGGATCTAATTCATCAACTGTTGATTGACGATCATAGCGATCATTTTAAGCCATTGGCGGACTCCCTAGAGACCGAATTCGTCGTTAAATTAGCGATGGTGGTTCGTAAAGACGATCCCATGTTTCATGACATGCTCAACAGTGCGCTGAAGACATTCTCCGCCAAGGAAATCGATTCTATCCAGTCTGCCTACCGCAAAGTGATGCTTCATTTTGGCTATGACAAGCAGCAGGTCATAATTTACTCGTTGATCGCTTTATGCCTAGCGTTGTTGATCGTTCTGCTGTTTTCTCTTTGGTCGACACGCTTGAAAGACTCATTACGTCAGAGTGAAAAAGTGGTTGAGTTGTCCCAACATCAAATCAGTTGGTTAACCAAGTTGCTCGATACCATCCCTAGCATGATTTCCATTTCAGATTCAAAAGGGCGTTTGGTGCTTTCAAACCAAGCTTATCAAGCGAGTTTTCGTCAATGTCGAGAGAATGGCTGTATCGAGCTGGAGAGTGTCTGCTCGTTTCTTAATTTGTCTGAGCGAGAGCAAGCTGAATTTGAAGAGATCATTCAAGTGCCGGCCAGCGAATGTGGTATGGGGGAGCGTTTTTACCATGTGACGCGCAAAGCCATTATTCATGACCAAATGGAAATGACCCACTATCTCACGTTGTTTAGCGATATTTCAGATTTGAAGCAAACCGAACTGGCGCTGCGAGAGTCCAACCGTGCGGCGTTGCAAGCCGTTGAAGCTCGCAATCAGTTTTTAGCGGTGGTGAGTCATGAATTAAGAACCCCGATTGCGGCCATGCTGGGGCTGATGGAGATTCTGTCTCATCGCCTTTCAAACAGTGAAAGTCAGCAACTGCTTGATAACGCCATCCGTTCGGCTGAGCGTCTGAGTTTGCATGTGAACGACATTCTCGATTTCTCAAAAATTGAGGCCAGCCAACTGCAGCTAGACATTCAAGAGTATCGAATTATCGAAGAGCTGGGCCCAGTCTTACGAAGTTTTGAAGCAAGCGCGCAGCTAAAGGGATTACAGTTTAACGTTCATTGGCAACCAACGGCGTACATTGACGCGCAGTACGATGCGTTGAGAGTGAATCAAATTGTCGGTAACTTGCTTTCTAATGCCATGAAATTCACCGAAGTCGGGCAGATAAAGGTCGCGATTTCTTGCGATGAAAAATCGCTATCTATTGAGATTGTAGACACTGGCTGCGGCATGACAGAGGCTCAACTCGAGTGTATATTCCAGCCGTTTGTTCAAGCGGATACCAGCATTACTCGCCGCTTTGGTGGCACTGGCCTTGGGATGTCTATCGTCAAAAGTTTGCTGGATTTGATGGGGGGGACCATTGCATTCCATAGCGAGCTTGAACAAGGAACCAAGGTGTCGGTCTGGATCCCGGTTAAAGGCTGCGCTTACACAAGTGACATTGAAGTGACGCACTACCTCGGCGCAAGTGACCTGGTCATGGCTTGGTTCGAAAAATGGAGTACGCGAAGAAATGTTGCGCATGGTGTGCCAAAGTTTGTCGATTGGTCATTATCGCCTATGGATAACCTCTATCCGGATTTATTACTCAAACAATGGCTTGCCCATGAGTCTAACAAGGTTCGCCTTCCTAATGAACAGGTAACTTGCCAGCTGCAGGGCAGGGTACTGATCGTTGATGATGAACCGATTAATCGCTTATTGATGCAGAAACAGCTAAAAGAAATCGGCATTACTAGCGTTGCGCTGGCCGATGGCGAACAGGCGTATCGTTATCTCCAACAGCACGCCGAGGGCATCGATTTGCTGATCACCGACTGCCATATGCCCATCATGGATGGTTTTGAATTAACGGCAAAAACACGTAGCGATATTCTCTCATTTGCGACTAAACCAATCGTCGGGTGCACCGCGGAGGATTCACGCATCGCAGCAGAAAAAGCCACGTCAGCCGGGATGGATAAGGTGATCTACAAGCCGTATTCGCTGGCACAACTGCAACGCGTACTCGCGCACTATTTGCCCGAGCAAGTTCAACAAGCGGACACCAACGCAAATTGGTTGAATGAATATCAAGAAGAAGAAAGAGAAGAGATGGCGAATGTCGTTATCGAGTCATTTAGTTTTGATATTGAACAGCTCGAACAAGAAGGTGCCGATGTCGCGGCCATTGCCCACCGTGTAAAAGGGGCGGCAGGAGCGTTACTATTGCATGAGTTGGCCGCGTTGGCGAAACGCGTTGAACAGCAAAAAGAACTCGAGCATGTTGAAAGTAACAAACAGCAATTGATCTTATCCATGCAGACGGTTGTCGAGCAGGCGAACGCATGGCTAGCCAGTTCAAAGGGAGAGTAACCAATGAGAATACTGATTGTTGAGGATGAACGGATACAATCCACCAGTCTCAAATTAAAACTGGCGTCACTCAATTACTGTGACGTTCACGTGGCAGACAATGGTGAAGAAGCCTTAAAGCTTTGTGCGAAGCAGCAATTTTCACTGATTTTCTGTGATATTCATATGCCAGAGATGGATGGTATTAGCCTGCTCACTCAACTCAGTGAACAACGCCATCGCCCGGCTATTGTCATTCTTAGCGCGGTCGAAGATGCGGTACTTGAGTTGACCAAAAACATGTGCAGTCTGGCGGGCTTTCCTTACGTGGATGTGCTGAAAAAGCCTTTTAGCATTGAGTCGCTTTATAACGTCATTAATTACTATGCGAGCTCAAAACAGCGCACGGTTGAGCCGAGTATTCAACACTTGCTTCGTTGTGAAGAGGTTGAGGTTGCGTTTGAGACCGATCAAATCTTCAACTATTACCAGCCGCAATACGATTTTGCCACGGGTGCCATGGTTGGAGTGGAAGCTCTGGTCAGACTGAAACATCCGGAACATGGGGTGTTAGCTCCGGCCTCCTTTCTGTCTGTGATTGAGCAGTGCCAATGGATGGATAGGTTATTCTGGCGCGTGTTGGAAAAAGCGATTAGTGCGATTTCCAGCATGAGCGATGGTTTAAAGCTGTCGGTCAACATAAGTCAAAGCAATCTGCAACAGCCTATATGTGACCGCGTGATGGCGTTATGCCAGCAGTACGACTTCGATCCCCATCGCTTGACGTTGGAGCTTACTGAAGATCAGGTTTACAACGGTAACACCGTTTCTCTGGCCAATCTTGCTCGGCTGCGTATGCATGGGGTCGGTTTATCCATTGATGATTTTGGCACTGGGTACGCATCGCTCAGCCAGCTTGGTAAATTACCATTTAACGAGCTCAAAATAGACAAAGGCTTTGTCTTTGATCTCGTGACTAACTACAAGCATCAGCAATTGACCAAAATGTGTTTGATGTTGGCCCAATCGTTAGGGCTGCATTGTGTGGTGGAAGGTGTCGAGGACGAAGAATCTTGGCAATATCTGCGTACGCTTGGGGTCGATACGTGTCAAGGCTATTACTCTTCGCCACCACTGACGATTGCAGAGCTTTCTGAGCAATATGCCAAAAACCAGAGCCGTAGCCTGAGTCAAGAGAGCATCGAAGGCGGGATTTGCGCGTTGGTGATCGACGAGTGCTCGGTCAGCTCTTCCGCGCTCACGAAACAATTACAACGTGCTAGCAGTGTGGCGCAAGTATTGATCGCTCGTAATCTCGACCAGGCGGTGAAAACGTTAAGGGATTACCCTGTCAATTTGGTGGTGGTTGATATCAAGTTTATGTCTGATGCGACAAATTACACATTGTTGACCGATATTGATCAGCGCTTTAGTGGGCGGATGATTTTACTGACAGAACAATCGAATCCTGACATTGTTCTGTTACCCGAGCTCACCGCACGTAGTACCATTTTGTCCAAAGGTAGTGCTCTGTTCGATACCGTTCAAGAGATCTTAGCGCACAGTAAGCTTGAAAAAACGGATTTCTCAGCACAGCAAAATAAACTCGACCAACTGTCAGAACGAGAGCTGGCGGTTGCGCAGATGCTGTTTAAAGGGCTTGGTAACAAGCAGATCGCAAATTACTTGGACATCAATCAAAAAACAGTCAGCACGTACAAAACACGAGTACAAACAAAATTAGGGATCAAGTCTGCCATGGAACTGGTGAGATTCTTTACTCTAGATTGATATGGTACTGATTAATAACACTATGGCAAAAAGACGTTTTTCACAGCTTAAAGTTTTGATCATCGATGATGCGCCTGTCGTCATCACTAGTTTACGAGGTATGTTGCTCAAATTGGGTTTTTCCGATAGCAATATTCAGTTCAGTAAAAGCCCAAAATCGGCAGTATTCAAAGCGAACCGAGAAAAGTTCGACATCTTTATTTGCGACTATAATTTCGGCAAAGGGATGAATGGTAAGCAAATTTTTGAAGAGTTGAAACATTACAAGTTGCTGGCAAATGATGCCGTTTTCATTCTCGTGACAGGGGAAAGCTCGGCCTTCATTGTTCATTCCATTTTAGAACTCAAACCAGATGAATACATTCTAAAACCGTTCAATATCGGTATATTGCAAACTCGGCTCGAAAATGCGGTGTTGCGCAAGCAAGCGCTGGTGGATCTTTACCAAGCCGAGGCGGAAGGCAATGCGAACAAAGGCTTGGCGGTGTGTACAGAGTTGGAGCCCTTTCATCCCGAATACTATTTCATTATTCAGAAATTTCGTGGCGGTTTCCTCACTCGGCTGAAGCTGTACGAAGAAGCCAAAAAGGTTTATGAGCAGACGCTGGAAAAGAAAGAGCTCGATTGGGCGAAAGTGGGCCTTGCCAATGCGTTAAGGCACACAGGTAAAAAGTCGGAAGCCGCAAAACTGGTGCATGAGTTGATTGCTGCAATGCCGAGTAACACCACAGTAAGGGTTGAAGCGGCCAGCTTAAGCTTGATGAACAGCGATGTACCTGACGCCATTGCACACCTTAAGATTGCCAGCTCAATTGTACCCGGTAACTCAGAACGAGAATTGGTGATCGCTAACTTGTGTTTGTCGGAAGGGGACACTCGCTCGGCTTTGCAACGATTTCGTCTCTATTCGGAAGTGAACAAAGAGACTTTTCGTAACAACCATTTCATGCGTATGAATCATATTCGAGCTTTACTCTATGCGCTGCATGATGCCGAGCCGCAAGAAAGGCTTCGTTGGCTGAAAGAAGCGAAAACCTTATTTAAACATGCTTACGAGTTTAGTTTTGATGAGGAGTTGGAAAGCCAGTTTCAACTGATTGCAGCACACATTGCCATGGCAGAAAAACAGTATCGAATTTCATTTGAGATACTCAACCAACTTTATCGTGTCAAACCGTTTAAGCATTTTTATGATCGATACCATTTCGCATGGCTGTTGAATGCGATGGGTTTTGACAGCGAGTTTTCACAATGCATTACCTGGTGTAAAGAGAGTTTACTCGACGATGAGCTAGAAACCATTTTAGCCAGTAAAACTGCGATGGCGAGAGCATTAGAAGCGCAAGGTCAACAGAAAGTCGAGTGGTTAGAAGGCAAGTACAAATCGCTGATTGAGCATAAACAAGACATCGAAAAACTGTTTCTCATATACGCGGAGATATTTGAGCGCAGCCCAACGTTAAGGACCGTTTGCATCAAAATTATCACTATTTTGTCTCGCTATTGGCCAAAAGAGAGGGAAATCAAACGTACTGCAGAGATTATGAAAGAATGTGATGTCACAATTCGTCAGCTCATGACAGAAGAAGAGCGTGAAAAGCTTGGTTATGAGTCGATTTACGCCAGAGCGCATGAGCTACATGAGCAGCAATATCAGGTCGCTTCTTAAGCGAATATCGCTTTGATGATTAGATATGAGAACTTACTCATATCTTTATGGGATGAATTGAAGGTTAGTCATATTCATGAGTCATTACTTATGGTATTTATGTGCTTCTGTTGAGCCCTGATGACAATTAGGGCTTTGCTGTTACAGGAGTTTTCTATGTCACACAAAATCGAATCACATGCTTGCCCACAATGCGGCACCGATACACCTCATGTCGTTATCTTGGTGCGAAAAACCAGTCCTTATAAAGATGACAAAAAGCGCGATTGGAAAGAGTTTTTCTCTGGCTTTGTAAAAGGCGCTGCTTTAGGAGCATTCGTCGCTTCGATGGACGAATTTGAACGCCATCTCGTCTGTGAACGATGCGGACATAAGATCATAGAAGAATAACGACTTACTTTTGCAAGCAACGCAAAAGCATTGCGACACTCAACTCAGTGTGAGCGGCTCAAGTACGAGTCGCTCAGCTTTTTCATGAGTGAGTTAAAAATAACGTTTAAAGTTGCAGAGGACTTGCTAATTGTTGAGAGAAGTCGTCAGCCGGAACCGCCTTGCCATACAAAAAGCCTTGAGCGTAATTGCATTCCTCGGTTCGAATGAAGTCTTCTTGGTATCGATCTTCTACTCCTTCCGCTATCACCATCATATTAAGTTTGTGCGCCATTGCGATGATGGCTCTTGTCAGTTCTCGATTGTGCTGATTGTGTTCCAACTGGTTGATAAAACTGCGATCAATTTTTAGCGTATCGAAAGCGTATTTTTGCAGATAACTGAGTGAAGAGTAACCAGTACCAAAGTCGTCAAGAGAAATGCTGACGCCGAACTGACGCAACTGAGCGAGTACGCTTTGCGCATACTCTTCATCGTGCAGCAGAATACCTTCAGTCAGTTCCAGTTCAATGCATTTTGCTGGCAATTGGTAAAGGTCAATGATGTCTTGTAAGTGTTGCACAAAGTGTCGTTCACGGAACTGGATAGGTGAGATGTTAATCGCCACTTTAAACGAGTGAGGTGATGCGCGATGCCATTCTGCTGCCTGTTTCAATGCTTGATGTAAAACGAAGTAGCCGATTTCAATAATTTGGCCGTTACTTTCCGCTAAAGGAATAAATCTATCTGGGGAGACTTGCCCAAGCGTTGGATTATTCCATCTCAGTAGTGCTTCGGCACCGATGATTTTCCCTCCTTGTTTCAAGCAAATGATCGGCTGAAAATGCACTTCAAGCTCGTTGTTCTTCAGTGCTTCAGAGAGATGTGACTCCAGTTGTAGGCGCTCTTCTGCGGCTTTTTGTGCGGCAAAATTAAAATAAGAGACCTGCAAACCTTCGTTTTTACCTTCGCTCATTGCAGAGCACGCTCGCTGAATAAGGCTGAATGAGTCTGTTGCATCTATTGGGGCTAACGCGACCCCTAAATGGCATTGCAAATTAACTGTCATATCGTTGACGTTAAACGGTTGGGTGCACGCTTTGGTAATGCGCGCGATGACTTGTTCTTGTATCTCGGGTTTGCGCAGATGCTGCGCTGCTAAGACGAAATCCGAACCAACAATTCTTGCCAGTTTCCACTTTTTAGGCAGTTTGTGACAAATGCGTTGGCTCAGAGAGGATAAAATTTGATCACCGAACATGTAGCCATAGCTTGCGTTAACAAACTTAAAGTTTTTCAAACTGAAATAGATCAGAGTAATTTGTTCATCATCTTCTAAAGAGGCCATTTGCTCGGCGAGATCGTCCGCCAAGGTAATTCGATTGGGGAGTTTTGTGAGCGGGTCGTAATGAAGGTGAAAGTCCAAATGGCTTTCAGCTGCGGTTCGTTGCTCGATCTCTGTTAGCAATCGGCTACTCAGATCGGCGAGTGTTTTGGTTCGTTCTGCGACCTTTTGTTCCAGCTCCTGGTTGAGTTGTGCAAGCTCTTCTTTACGGTAAAGGGTTTCAAGTTGTCCTTCAATGGCCGTTTGAAAGCGGCCAAGTAATGACATCGCGTCTTCATCAAAGTATCGCTCTTGGCTATCAAGCATACAGATGGTGCCGAAAGGGGTGTTATCTGGCCAAAACACAGGCAGCCCGCAGTAACATATCATGCCCAGTTTGATGTCTGGATTATGATCCCATTCAGGATCGTTAAGCGCATTGGGAACATTCAACATGCGCCGCTCGCTAATCACCGTTTCACAATACAGGCCATGCCCAAGTGAATCTTTTGCATTTTGCGCGTAGGGGTTATTTTCGCTACGACTGCTGGAAAATACCTCGATATCGTTTTCGTGAATACGCATGATCAGAGAGGCAGGACATTGCGTCATTTTGGCAACCAAATCGACGATTTCTTGCCAGCTCTTGAGTACAGAATCCGGAACGATCAATTGAGAGGTATCTATGTTTGCCATGATGCTTATCCAATGTGTAAGAGTGTTGATATCCATTCAGCGGTGAGGCGCTTGGTTCGCATTATTGAGTATAGGTGATGCAAAAGCCATTGCCATCATGAATGTTACCAGGGGTGATGGTCTCTTTTGGTTATAGAAAGTTAACCGTTCACAAGCACGGTTTGAATATCCATGGCACTCATTGCGTTAAATAGTGATTTTATTTTTGTCGTGAGCGGTGAGTGGACATCACGATTAAATAATATAAATTTCGTCACAACGGTATGTTCTATTAAAAATAGAATGGGATGAAATCTATACTATATTTATAAATTCCAAACATTATCTTGATTGTTTACTTTTAGTTTTATTAATTATTGAATGCAAAGTTGATCGCAAAAATAATGTAATTGATAATTAAATCGTGTTTTTGTTCGAGATATATGGATTCAATAATAACTTTTCGCTGCTTATACATTTTGTTTCAATAAGGCTGATATTGAGTTGTTATATCCGATGCATTTAACAGAAACGTGTAATTAATCAATGTGTTTATTTCGTTTATTTATAGTTGTGTCATTTTTTAGTGTTTAGTTGGTTACTATAACTTGTTGTTATTGATTTTGTTTTTTGATTTTTCTTAAGTTTATAAGATAAGTGTTAGCTTGTTTTTTAAACCATTTTTGTTTGGGATGGTTTAGTTTGATATTTGTTTTTATGAAAATTAAAATCCGCGGGCGTCAGTTTTTGATAGCGACTTTTATATTAATTCATCCGTAACTGATGTTTTTTTATATCTGTTTTTGGTTTTTAAACTGCTATCGATATTTAAATCTAATACATGTTAAGGAGAGTTCATGTATAAAAATGGCCTGATGGGTATTCCACTCATTTTGATGTTAACGGCTTGTGGTAGTGACAGTGGTGGCTCAGATGCCTCGACAGATTCACGAGAGTATAAAGGCTTAAAATTTACGGGCATTGTCTATGATGGCCCACTGTACGATGCGGAAGTTTCCATCTATGCAGGTGAGAAGCTTTTGGCACAAGCAAAGACCGATCAAGATGGTCGATACTTTGTTGAAGCAAAAGTGTATCTAGACGAGTACGAAAGCCTCAAATCTTTGCCAATCACTTATAAGGCGCAACGCAATGAAGTGATTCTTTATGAATATGCCGGACAAACACTGGAGCAGACTATCGACAGCGAAGGTGTTGATGCTCTGATCAGTAATTTCTCAACGGTTGAATATGTATTGGCCGATGTCAACAAAGACAACTTTGTTTCTGCCAATGAATGGGCGGCGTACCAAACACTTGATCGCCGTTACGCCGAGCAAATGATTGTTCGCTACGGTGTCGGCTTAAAGTCGATTGTTGATTTTGATGGCTCTCTCACCGGGTTCGACAATACCGTGACTTGGCTACGAAATGTGAGAAGTGACATTTCATGGGAGCAGTGGCATCGCCTTAACGACATTCCGTACAACAATGCGTGGAACGCTCTGTTTGCCGATACTTGGTTCGTCGAGCAAGAAGCGCACCGTTTCACTAACCTTCCTGGTTGGTCTTCAGAATATGATGCGGTGATTTCACCGGACCCTGCTCCTGCAAGTATCAAGTATGTGCTAGTGACTGGCCTGCCACAAATCGCGCATGTGGGGGATTTGATTAGTCCTTCAACATTTGCGCTTTGGTCGGATGCATCGTCAACTGACATCAGCAAAGACGCGACTTTCACCGTTACGCCTGCTTCTGCGTTAGAAAAAGTCGGCGCTCGTTGGAAGGTCAAAGAGCCGGGTGTGATTACTTTTAAAGCCGAATACAAAGGCGTATCCACATCGAGCACATTTACCGCTGAAGGTGTAGGGCTGAGCAACATTGTGTTGAGCGGCGTCGATAAAAAAGTGAGCGTAGGCGATAAGCTTCTGCCGTTGGTTTCTGCAATCTGGACAGACAGTACAACAACTGAGGTGACTGGATTCGTCACTTGGTCAGCGTCGCCAGCAAACGCTATTACGTTTGTTGATGGCCATCTTCAAGTTGTGGGTACGGGTGATATCTCTCTCACTGCGACTTATCAAGGTGCGACGTCAACCATTGCTTTCAATGCTGAACCAGCTACATTATCTGGCTTGAGATTGGGCTTTGACAAACGCGAACAATATCTCCAAGAGCAGTTTAAAGTGGTCGCTGAAGGTGTGCACGAGAACGGTTACGTGGTGAACTTTAGCGAGAACGCTGAATGGGTATCGAGTAATCCTGCGATCCTTGAACCTGTGGGTTCGGGTGTCTTTGTCGCGAAAGGGGTTGGAAGTGCCACGGTAACGGCAACTTACGAAGGTTACAGCGCGTCTCAAGAGTTTAGTGTGGTTGCTAAACTTACAGGGATCAGCCTAAACCTACCGAATAGTAGTGTCTCTAAGAACCAATCTGTACAGCTAACGTTGAACGGTGAGTATAACGATGGTTCTGTATCTCAAATCGTTGAAGGTGTCGCATGGACGACAAGCGCATCAGATGTGCTCACTATTGATGAGCAAGGTCTCGCAACGGGTATTGTCGAAGGCACGTCTGTTGTTACGGCCACATACAAAGGTTTTACGTTAGAACAAACCGTAACGGTAACCCAAGCCATGATCGTGTCTTCTGTACCAGAGTTCGTCGACGGTAAGATGATTTTGAATGAGGGTAGTAAACTGCCTTATACCTTCAAATTTACGCGTTCAAATGGCGTTGTTCATGAGTTCTCTGCCACTTCGGGTGGGCTAGACTTTGAAAGTTATGGTTTTAGAGAGGAAGTCGATGCATCGGGTATTCAAGTTGCAAACTTAGATAAAGATGCAGACTTTATGCGTGGTGTACGAGCGGGTGAAACTAAGCTGGGTCTTGATTCTGTACCGGTTGAACTGCAAAATATTTTCGCTGAAATTGGCGCAATTACAGACGCGTACGACTACCCAACACGCATCGATCTCCCTGTCGCTGTGTTGGATAATCAAGATGTCTATCAGTGGCACAAAGTCGCGGGTAATCAAGCAAGTTTGCAGGGGCTAACGCTGGTTCAAGCTGTACAAAGTGGTGACACGCTATACCGCTTCTGGCAGGTTTCAGGATCTCAAAATGGTGCGTTGTTTGTTACTCAAGTAACGGCAAATGGTGAGAGTGATGCGGTTGAGGTGCTCTTGCCGACAACGGATTTCAAACTGCTCTCCAATCAAGTGATCTCAGCGTCGAATGGTTATGTGATGTTGGTTACCTCTAACCAACACGTAAGCGGCGTGATTCCTGAGCACAAAGCGTATCGTATGACGCTGGCGGATGGCACGCTTGCCGAAGTTGATACCAGCACCTTGTACAAAAAGCAATTTAATCTCAATGCAGATAGTTTCTACTTTGCGTCGAATGGTAACTTATTCCTAGTCAAAGAAGACGATACAACGCTCGTGTCTGAATTTGATTTCGCGAGCAATACGTGGAATGACAAGATTGCTTCACTCAATGGTGTGCCAGTGCAACTGCCGTCTCAGCAAGGGATGATCGCTGCACTAGATACGAATCAGATGGACTACGGCGCATTTGCTCCACCAACATTGAACCTCTATAACATGGAAACGAAAACTGCGACATCACAGCAGTTTATGTACCCAGGTGATGCAGGTTACTTCTGTGCTGAACCTAAATCGGTCAGTGTTGCGCTAAGAGCAGAGCTTGCAGAATCTGGTGCGGGTTGTTTGATTGCTGCTCGCGGCAGTTATGACCTGATCGGCTACTGGGTTTGGAACTCAATTGCAGATCTTCCGTACCTGTTCCTGTTCGAAGAAGGCATGTCCCGTCGTGGTGGTGATAACTATGGCGTCGCCAGTGTTAAGTCAGATGCCAATGTCGTTTACAGTGCAGGGCGTCAGTCAGTCAATAGCACAGACATGTTCCATGTGGCAGAGATTGTTGATGTGGAAGTGGAAGGCGTGATCGAGAAACAGATTCGTCATGATCTCTTCAACAAAAAGGACAAACTGCTGGAAGGCTCTTATGCCAAGTTCCCGGTGATTGATGGCAATCAATACACAGTGTCTAATGCGGATGTACCAAACGAGCAGTTTGTTTTGTTCGGTCACGGCGCAGCAGTCAAAGGGGAGAAAGGCGACTGGTTTAGCGATAGTTTCATGTATCAATTGCCTGCGAAAGTTTCAACTACTGAAGCGAAAGCGTATAACCTTGGTGACACGGTGATACTTGCTACTGAGGGCCAAGAGTCAGCTGAGTACTGGTTCTTGCAATTACGTAAGCCGATTGTAGACGAGACGCAACCTGAAACACCAGTAGAGCCAGATGTGACGCCTTAACATCTCTCTCAATAACCGCCATATTTGAGCGGAGAAATCAAAAGCCAGTCCTTTAACGGACTGGCTTTTCAGACTGCTGACAAAGGTCTAGCTTTCGAGCTAGACCTTTGATCTAATAGGGGTATCGAAATATGGATACTCCGATATGCTTCAAGAACCGACTCCGCAACAATACGAACTGGAAATGGTGACGATGGAACAGTTAGTTCCTAAAAACCATTTAGTGCGCAAAATCGATAATGCTATCGACTTTGAATTCATTCGTGATGAAGTCGCTCATCTTTATTGTAAAGATAATGGGCGTCCACCTGTTGACCCTGTTCGTCTCTTCAAAATCATCTTGCTTGGTTATATCTTTGGTATAAAAAGTGAGCGTCAGCTCGTTAAAGAAATTGAAGTGAATGTCGCTTACCGTTGGTTCTTACGGATGTCATTAACAGAGAAAGTCATCCACGCTTCGACTCTAAGCCAAAACCGCATTCGTCGCTTTAATGGCACGGATGTATTCGAACGTATTTTTATCAATATCGTAGAGCAAGCCATGACGAAAGGCTTGGTCGCGGGTCAAGAGCTCTTTACGGACAGTACTCATCTCAAAGCGAACGCCAACAAGAATAAACACACCAATAAAGTCACGGCGGTTCGCGCGAGTGCCTATCTTGATATGCTGGATGACGACGTCGCGTTAGACCGAGAAAAAGCGGGTAAGAAGCCTCTTAAGGCTCGTGAATCAGAGTCAAAAACAAAGAATACCAAAACCAGCACCACTGACCCAGAGAGTGGCTTCATGACTCGTGATAATAAGCCACAAGGCTTCTTCTACCTCGACCATCGAACCGTTGATGGTCAACATGGAATTATCCTCGATACCTATACCACCGCGGGCAACATCAATGACTCACAGCCTTACGTTCAACGCTTAGATTACACGCTTGCTACATTCCAATTGAACCCGATAGCCGTTGGACTGGATGCGGGCTACTTTACCGCTCCAGTGGCGGAGTCACTTGAACGTCGAGGTATTCTTGGCGTGTTCGGTTATCGACGTCCATCGAGAACGAAAAATGCGTTCAAAAAGAAACACTTTACTTACGATGCGCAAAGAGACTGCTACCAGTGTCCGAATGGTCAGGCGTTGCTTTATAAAACCACGTCACGCGATGCCTACCGAGAATACCACTCAGACCCGAAAGAGTGTGCGTTCTGTCCAATGAGGGATGACTGTACTCAAAGCAAAAACATGAAGAAAGTGATTACTCGGCATATCTATAGCGATGCCGTAGAGAGAGCAAATCAAATGCGGCTTTCTTCCTATGGTAAGAAGACCTATCGACGTCGAAGTGAAACAGTAGAACGGAGCTTTGCAGACGCTAAGCAACATCATGGTCATCGTTATGCACGATTCAGAGGTCTAGCTAATGTGCAAATGCAGTGTTGGTTGGCAGCGGCAGCCCAAAACATCAAGAAGATAGCGTTGGTGGTGAACTATCTACGAAAAATGGGCTTAAATATGGCAGAAATAAGGCAGATACTTGCTTCTGTATACCCATGTAATGAATGGGAACTTCTGCGCACGATATAACAAAAAAAAATCACGATCGCGACCTACGGTCGCTTCCAAAAAAGAACCCCACTTAAAAAGCGGGGTTCGTCATCAATCTGAAAAGCCAGTCCTTTAACGGACTGGCTTTTTTATCGAATGCGAAATCACTTATTCTTTCTGGCTGCTCACTGAGGTATAGCCATAATCGGTAATGATTTTCTGTCCTTGAGTTGACTTAATGAAAGCGATGAATGCTTTACTGTCTTTATCGACGGCGCCGACTTTATACAAAATCAAGAATGGACGTGACAGTAAGTATGAGTGGTTTTTGATGTTATCTGAGTTTGGTGCAACACCTTCAACGCTAATCGCTTTTACGGAGTTGTCAACCGAACCCATCGAGATAAAACCAATAGCATGTTGGTTATGGTTTACGATGGTTTTCACCATGCTATTGCTGTTGACAACTAAGTTGCTTGGATTGATGTCCGAAACAAGACGATCATTAATAATGCGAGTCAGGCCCAGTAAGCTTTCAAAGCTATAGCGAGTGCCAGAGGAAGTCTCGCGAGTGACAACAGCGATGGGTTTGTCTTCACCACCCACTTGTTTCCAGTTGGTGATTTTGCCTTTGTAGATATTGTAGAGTTGCTCTTGAGTCAGATTAGAAAGGGTATTGGAACGGTTGATGACCACCGCTAGCCCGTCGTAAGCAATTAAATCCACATTCAAATCTTCACCTTTCTCGCTTTCTGTGAGGTAGCGGGAGCTCATCCCCAGCTCAACTACGCCTTTGTTAACCATCGTGATTCCTGCGGTCGAGCCAATACCTTGGACGGCGATAAAAGAATCTGTGTGAGACTTGTTAAACTCTTCGGCAAGCACGTCCATTACACGTGCAACAGAGGTCGAACCGGAAATATTCACTTCTTTAGCGTTGCTTAATGGGACGATAGAAAAGAGAGATAAAAGGACGGGTACCACAAAGCGAAACATAACTTACTCCAAAATAGGGTTATTTGAGAGTGGAATGATATTTCGTTCAGGTTACATTTTTGTGAAGGTCTAAACATTAAGTCACTCGCATGGCGATTACACTTTGTGTACTAAAATAAGTCTATAAAGCGGCAAACGGTGGCGTTGAGTAAGCCTGTGGCTTTTTGATAGGGCTTCGAAAGCAAACGTCAGCAAATCTAGCCGAATAGATGAAGGAATGACTATGTCAGTGACGCAAATTGCTATCAGTCGGCTTAATAAAGGTGCCCAAGCGCTGTGCACAAAAAGAAACGTTAACCTTCCCGTTGAGCTCGGAAAATGTCTCTATCAACCGATCGAGACTGGAGTGATTTTTTACAAAGCGGCGTATTTGTTGGATTCTCGTCACAGTGAATACACCTCACCGGTGGCCAAAGTTCTCTTTGATGTATTTCACGGCGAATGGTTGTTCTTTCAAGCGAAGTTTGACGGTGACACGTTCTATTGGGAACCCTATTACCCGCTAATGAAATCCGATGATCTTGATTCGATTTTAGAGGAGATAGAACACGACCCATTGGCGTGTTTTTGGTAATGCGCAGTGAGTGAATCACTACGCATTACGCTTGCCTGATTTGGAAAGCTCGTCGCTAGGCTTTACCGTGTTGTTGTACTTTCGCGCGGAACTCTTTGGGCGTCATTTGCTGTACCGCTTTAAACGCGGTACTAAAATGGGCAGCACTTTTAAATCCAGACTCGTAAGCAATGGTGGTAATCGATTTATCCGTGACGCGAAGCTGAGTCGCTGCATGAGAGATTCGCTTGATCTTCAACAACTGTGAAAATGACATCTCTTCTGCCGCTAAGCGTCGTTTCAGGGTTGCGGTGGACATACCCATGTGCTTGGCTAGCGTCTCCAAAGAGATCTCTTCTTCGATATTGCTTTCAATAAACTGAATGATTTTTTGCGTTTCACTAAATTGTGTTGCGCGAATAATCATATTGAGTAGCTCTGGCTGTTTTTCAACCATGAGCGCCATTAACGCCAAGGCTAAATGTTCTTGAGCTTGCGAGTTTTGTTTCCTCTCAACTTCTTCAATAAGCATATCTTTCAGCTGGTCGATTCGCTTATGTTGACCACTGAATTTGAAAAAGGTGTCAGTTTGTTGAGCTGGAATTTTAGATAAAGGGTAAACGTTACGGAACTTTTGAAGCAGCGTGATGCTAAACACCAAGGCTAACGCTGAAAATCCATTTTCTCCCGGTTGAGCTTGAGCTTCTTTTAATTGGCCGGAATTGTACAATGCAAATTCTCCTGCCGTCAGCTCACTCGTTGCTCCGGAATCTTGTGTTACGGTTAGGCTGCCTTGCTCCACGAAAAATAGGCCATTCTTTGTCACTGGATAACGTTCCTGTTTCCTCGGAGCAAAGTGGTTAAATCTGATAATTTCTATTGTTGGCATAAAGTAGCTTACCACTGAATGAATATAGTTATATTTAATAGAACTGTTCTTGCAGTGTTACCAATGAAAATCACGTTTTTGTGAATTGGTGGTATAAAAAAAGCGTTCATTTGAACGCTTTTTAAGATGTTAATTCTGAGTTTCTTCTACCACGGGTAATTCAGCGAATACTTGGGTAGGTTTCGCAACCAGGCTTCTGTTCTCCTGGTTAACGTCAGCTAACACGACTTCAAGAACGTCTCCCAGTTTGTATACCACTTCTTTATCGATAGAAACAGTACCTAGGTCACCATTGCACTCAATTCTTTCTTTATTATCAATAATAAGAGAACCAGGGATGAATGCCGCAGCGCCATTTTCAAGTAAACGGATGCGCATACCAGCACGGTTAATATCGAAGATTTCACCGGTAAACAGCGTTTGATTTGCTGGAGCGTCTGCTAGAGTGCGTGCATACAGCCAGTCTGCAACATTACGTTCTGCAATCTTGTGATGTTTGCGGTGTAAAGCAAGCTCTTCGCCGACACTATCATCCGGTTTTTGCACAGGCTCTTTGTTTAGAATTAGTGCCTTAAGCATACGATGGTTGATCATATCGCCATATTTACGAATTGGAGATGTCCAAGTTGCGTAGATATCAAGGCCCATCGCATAGTGCGGTAAAGGCTGGTTGCTCACTTCACTGTAGGTTTGGAATTTGCGAATTCGGTTATCAAGATAAGTCGTTTCTTGTTTGCTTAACCAGCGGCGTAGCGCAGCAAAACCTTCACGAGTGGCAATCGACTCAGCTGTGAACTCCAACGTACCGTCTGGGTTAACCAGTTCCACTACATCGGCAATCTTCTCTGGTTTGAAGCCTGCATGGCAGTTAAATACGCCAGTACCGAAATGGGCTTGCAGTGTTTTACCCGCACAAATGTTGGCTGTGATCATCGACTCTTCGACTAAGCGGTTTGCACTGCGACGCATGTCTGCGTGAATCGCAACGACATCGTTATCTTCACTCAGTTCAAAACGGTAATCTGGACGATCTGGGAACACGACAGCATTCTTCTCTCGCCATTCAGCGCGAGCTTGCGAGAACTGGTATAGGTCACGCACGATGGCAGCAATTTCTTCGCTTGGTTGCCATTTTTCACAGCTGCCTGTTTCGAGCCAGTCGGAGACATTGTCATACGCCAAACGGGCGTGCGACTTGATGTTTGCCGCAAAGAACTGGATATCATCGCCAATCACGCCGTCTTTACTGACGGTGACTGTGCAGCAAAGGGCAGGGCGGATTTCACCTTCGATTAGCGAACACAGTTCATCAGCAAGGTCACGAGGCAGCATTGGGATGTTGCGTCCAGGAAGATAAATGGTAAAGCCACGCTCTCGTGCAACCTTGTCCATTTCATCATCTGGTGTGATATAAGCAGTTGGATCGGCAATGGCAATCGTCAACTCAAAATCGCCAGCGTCGTTTTTCTTCGCGTAGAGTGCATCGTCCATGTCTTTTGTTGACTCACCATCGATGGTCACAAAAGGGATATGCGTCATGTCGATACGTTCAAGATCCGCATCATCTTTAATTTGCCAATCGTCGATACCGGCAGGCTCTGAGTTAGGCAGATCGTTTTCTGCCAGCGTTACCCACCATGGTGCGATCTTGTCATTGGCATCGGTAATTTTTTCGCTGATTTCAACAAAGAAACCGTTGTCATCTTTTAGTGGGTGACGGATCAGATGGCCAACAACCCAGTCGCCTTCTGCAAACTCTTGAGGATTAAGACCTTTCTTCGTTTTGGCTTTGAGAGACATCTTCTTCAGTTGAGGATGATCAGGAACAACATTTAATTTTCCTTTGAACATTTTCACACGACCGATGAAGCGATTGAGCATCTGCTCGACAAGCTCTTGTGGCTCAGCCACTTCGCGTTCGTTTTCGGTGCGGATAATGGCGATCACCTTATCACCGTGCATACATTTCTTCATGTAGGCGGGTGGAATAAAGAAACTTGTCTTGCTATCGACTTCGAGAAAGCCAAAACCTTTTTCGGTTGCTTTAATCGTGCCTTCTTTCTTTGGCAGATTTTCCTGAATTTGTTGCTTAAGCTGGGCTAAAAGTGGGTTATCTTGAAACATCTTTACTAAACTTATGTTTGAAATTGGGCACACTATAATCATTGCGCCGCGTTATTGCTACCAAAACCCGGTTTAACCCCCCAGTCTCGATAAAAATTGTGCAAATAATATTCGTCTTGAAGCCTTGTTTTTCGGGGGCTGAGCGAGTAGCAAGCGTATGTGAAGAGAATTCAAAGAAATAATTGTGATGAAATTCAATTTTTTCTGGCTTTTTTTATGCTTTTAGGGAATAATCCGCCTCCCTTAAGTCGTCCCCAATGGCTTGTAGCGTTTTAGTACTGTGTTGCTTTGAATTAAAAAGCAGCATCTGAATGGACCAGTATCGAATGAGAAGAGCTTGTGGGACCCATTTTTACAATTAATACAGTAGGATCCCAATGCAAGATTCTGTAATTCAATTCAGCGATTTAGAGCTGAATGATGCTATCCTTTCCGCTCTTGATGGTATGGGCTTTGTTTCGCCAACACCGATTCAGGCAGCTGCGATTCCTCATCTTTTACAAGGTGTGGATGCGCTAGGTAAAGCACAAACGGGTACGGGCAAAACGGCAGCATTTTCTCTGCCTCTTCTCAACAAACTTGATCTCGCACAGCGTAAACCTCAAGCAATCGTACTGGCTCCAACTCGTGAGCTAGCGATCCAGGTTGCGGCTGAGATGAAAAACCTTGGTCAAAACATCCGTGGTTTGAAAGTACTAGAGATCTACGGTGGTGCATCTATCGTTGATCAAATGCGTGCTCTTAAGAATGGCGCTCACGTTATCGTGGGTACTCCGGGCCGTGTTCAAGACCTTATCAACCGCGAGCGCCTAGACTTAGGTGAAGTGCATACTTTCGTTCTTGATGAAGCAGACGAAATGCTAAACATGGGTTTCGTTGACGATGTAACGGAAATCATGGAGCACGCTCCATCATCTGCACAACGCGTACTGTTCTCTGCAACTATGCCTCCAATGCTGAAAAACATTGTTGAGCGCTTCTTGCGTGATCCAGTCACTGTCGACGTTGCAGGTAAAAACCACACTGTAGATAAAGTTGCACAGCAGTTCTGGGTTGTTAAAGGCGTAGAAAAAGATGAAGCAATGTCTCGTCTTCTAGAAACAGAAGAGACAGATGCATCAATCGTGTTCGTACGTACTCGTCAAGACACTGAGCGTCTAGCGGATTGGCTATGTGCACGCGGCTTCAAAGCAGCAGCACTACACGGTGATATTCCTCAGTCTCTACGTGAGCGCACGGTTGATCACATCAAACAAGGTGTTATCGATATCCTTGTTGCGACAGACGTTGTTGCTCGTGGTCTAGACGTGCCACGTATCACTCACGTGTTTAACTACGACATCCCATTCGATGTTGAGTCATACATCCACCGTATCGGTCGTACTGGCCGTGCAGGACGTCAAGGTAAAGCGATCCTTCTTGTTCGCACAAACCAAATTCGCATGCTTCGTACTATCGAGCGTGTTACTAAGTCTTCTATGGAAGAGATCCAACTGCCACTTCGTGACAAAGTTGCAGCAGCGCGTCTAGATAAACTTGCCGCTGAGCTTCAAGCTGACATCGAGCATAAAGCGCTTGATAAGTTCGCAGAGCTAATCGAGAAACTAGAAGAGCGTCTAGAGATCGACTCAAGCGTTCTAGCGGCGATTCTATTGAAGCGTCAGCAAGGCAAACGTCCGCTATTCTACATTGGCGAAGACCCAATGATCGAAGCGATTGAGCGCGATAAGCAAAACCGTCGTGAGCGTCGTGAAAGTCGTGACAATGGCGGTCGTCGTGAAAGCTTTAACAGCAACCAAGATTGGGATACTTACCAACTTCAAGTTGGCCGTGAGCAAGGTGTTCAAGTGAAAGACATCGTAGGCGCACTGGCAAACGAACTTGGCTTAGGTAAAGGTTCCATTGGTGCAATCAAACTGGCTCAAGAGCACACGTTTGTTCAGCTACCAAAAGCGATGAGCACACAAGCTGCAAGCAAACTTCGTAAACTGCGTATTCGTCAGAAAGAAGTGGGTGCCGTTGTTTGTGACTTCAACGATTTCAACGAAAACCGTGGTCGTCGTGATGGTGCTCGCCGTGAAGGTGGTTTCCGCGAAGGCGGTCGTCGTGAAGGCGGCTACCGTGGCAATCGCGAAGGCAATCGCGAAGGTGGTCGTGAAGGTGGCTACCGTGGTAACCGTGAAGGTGGTCGCGAAGGTGGTTTCCGTGGTAACCGTGACGGTGAGCGTCGTTTTGATCGCAACCGTGGTGGTGATCACCGTGGTAACCATCGTGGTGAGCGTGGCCACGGTCGTCCACGTCGCAACGAAGACTAATCCAATACGATTTAAAGAAAGCCGGGTGATAACCCGGTTTTTTTTCGCTCAAATTTTCAAAGATCTGCACCATTATGGGCTTAAGTGAATAACATTGTTGTAAGTTGAGGGCAACGAATGCTTATAACATATGATGTCACTTGCACTATGGTTATATAATTTTTCGCTTCAAATAAAATCAAAAATTGCGGTAGATCAACAAAAAAGTCGTGACCTAAACAATTGAACTAAAAGATAGTTGAAAGATTCAAAAATTATTGAATAATGGTTTCAACAATGAATGAACATCGCGCCTTGGCGTCGGTCCCTTATATTCCGCTCCACAACAGGAAATAAACTTAATGTCTAATTCGTTCGTATTGGTTATCAACTCGGGTAGCTCTTCTCTCAAGTTTGCAGTCATAAACTCTGTCACTGGTGAAGCCGTGTTGAGTGGCTTGGGTGAGTGTTTCGGTCTGGAAGATGCGCGCATGAGCTGGAAATACTCTGGCGAAAAAACTGAGATTGCCATTGAAGGTGAAGATAACCACCACAAAATCGCTATCGGCAAACTGGTTGGTTTGACTGAAGAATTAGGTTTGACGAAAGATATCGTTGCTGTAGGGCACCGAATTGTACACGGTGGTGAGAAATTCACGTCGACAGTACGTATTAATGAGGAAGTGACGGCAGAGATCGAGAAGCTTGCCGATCTTGCTCCTCTGCATAACCCTGCGGGTGCTATCGGTATTCGTGCGGCGATGGAAGCCTTTCCAGCACTTCCTCAGTTTGCTGTGTTTGATACCGCTTTCCACCAAACTATGCCAAAGCGTGCGTTTACAGGCGCTATCGCGAACGAGTTATACACGGATTTCGGTATTCGTCGCTACGGTTTCCATGGTACCAGCCACTACTTCGTAAGTCGCGAAGCAGCGAAAATGCTGAACAAGTCAATTGAAGAGTCTAGCTTCATCTCTGTACACCTTGGCAATGGTGCTTCAGTGTGTGCAATTAACAATGGTGAATCTGTCGATACCTCTATGGGCTTCACGCCGCTTTCTGGCCTTATGATGGGAACTCGTTGTGGTGACCTAGACCCTGGCATTATTGAATACCTACTTAAGAAAGGTTGGTCTCAAGAGAAAGTGTTCAACTCGCTAAATAAAGCTTCTGGCTTCTTAGGTGTATCTGGCCTAACTAGCGACGCTCGTGGCATTTTAGAAGCGATGGAACAGGGCCACGAAGGCGCGACGCTGGCATTCCAAGTGTTCACCTACCGTGTCGCGAAATACATTGCGTCATACCTAGCTGCGCTAGATTCTTTTGACGGCATCATCTTCACTGGCGGCATTGGCGAAAACTCACTACCCATTCGTCGTGAGATCCTTAAGAATCTGAAACTTCTTGGTTTTGTTGAAGATGAAAAAGGCAACGAAGATGCTCGTTTCGGTAATGCAGGTGTGATTGCAACATCGGCATTGCTAAACGCAGTGGCGATGGTTATTCCAACCAACGAAGAATTCGTGATTGCTCAGCAGTCGGTTGAACTGCTGTAATGACAGCTCTTTACTGCTGATTGATAGGCCCAGTTACTTGAGTGACTGGGCCTTTTTATTTAGCACCTTTTTTGTCCATACAACTGCCCATACAACAAAAAAAGCCGCTCACATTTGGAGCGGCTGATAGAAAGAGGGGAGATAAGGTTACTTGATTTTCTGCACTTCTTTTTGCAGTTGCTCAAGTTGCTTCATCTTTCCTTGCAAACCCAGTGATTGATAGCTGATGGACGCTGGGTTCATCATCTCACCTTGTTGCATTGGGTAATCAGGCAATGTTTTGAAGAAATCCCCAATAACGTCTTGAACGGGTACAAACAACCAAATGTTGTCTGCCATCCAACGTAGATACATGCCCGATTCGTGTGGCGCTTTCTCAAATGGATCTGCACGTAAGTGTATGATTTGTGGCCAGTTTGGAGAGAAGCGAATCGCGTTTGAAATATCGCCTTCCATTACCGCAAAGTTTAGCTTCCAATCGTTCCAACGAATGGCGTTCAGTTCACCATTAGCCGTGAAGTAAAGAAGCGATTCGCGTGGGGCTTTCTTCTCCTTACCTTCGAAATAAGGCTTAAAGTTATAGCCATCGATATGAACACGCCACTCTTTACCATTCGCTTTATAGCCTTTGGCGAGTTTCTCTTTCACATTCGGTACACCTGCGGCTGCCATTAAGGTTGGCAACCAGTCTTGGTGGGCCATCATGTCATTGAATTTGCTTCCTGGTTTGATGACACCTGGCCAACGAACAAGTTGTGGAACACGCATGCCGCCTTCCCAAGTCGTCCCTTTTTCACCATAAAATGGTGTTGCGCCGCCATCAGGCCATGTCACGGTTTCTGCACCATTGTCGGTTGAATAGATAACAATTGTGTTGTCAGCAACGCCCAGTTCGTCGAGCTTGTCGAGTAGGATGCCCACTTGGTCATCGTGCTCCAACATGCCATCTGCGTAAATGCTCACGCCCGATTTACCTTGGTACTTTTCTTGAAGGCGCGTCCACACATGCATGCGCGTGGTGTTGTGCCAAATGAAGAACGGTTTATCGGCTTTTACCGCTTTTTCCATGAAGGCGAGCGAGGATTCCAAGAACTCTTCGTCTGCGTGCTCCATACGTTTACGCGTCATTGGACCGGTGTCTTCAATTTTGCCGTCAGCATAAGATTTGATCACGCCACGAGGGCCGTAGTTTTTGCGGAACTCAGGATCTTTTGGATAGTAGTAAGTCTCTGGTTCTTCTTCTGCATTGAGGTGGTATAGATTGCCAAAGAACTCGTCAAACCCGTGATTGGTTGGCAGATGTTGGTCTTGATCGCCTAAATGGTTTTTGCCGAACTGCGCGGTCATGTAGCCTTGCTCTTTCAACAAATCCGCAATAGTGGGTGCCCAATCAGGAATGCCGTGTTTTGAGCCGGGCATGCCGATGGTTAACAGCCCAGTTCTAAACGGCTCTTGGCCAGTAATGAAAGAGGCACGGCCTGCGGTACAAGATTGTTGACCATAGTGATCGGTGAACAGTGCGCCTTCGTTAGCAATACGGTCAATGTTCGGTGTTTGATAGCCCATCATGCCTTGGTTATAGGCGCTGATGTTCCAGTAACCAACATCGTCGCCAAAAATGGCTAGAATATTTGGCTTGTCAGCAGCCGTTGCGGCACCAGAGGTTGCAAGAACACCAATACCGATCGCCAGTTTGCTTATTTGGTTTGCCATAGAAACTCCAATAAGGGGTAGAGGAAGCAGAAAAAACAGGTTTTCCTGCATTAAGATGGCTAATAAGCTAATGATGTGGCTGGAAATTGTCGCTTTATAGTCAATATAACCAATGGTTATGCGAAGCGCTTGACGCCTTCATCGACAAGGAGAGCGGTGGAATGCCGTGCCGCTCGCTATGATGAAAAATGAACGCTCAATCACGTTTTAACAACCGGGTTTTGTCCGTCGAAGTGAGCGTCGAAAGCGGCTGTGATTTCGACGCTCGTGTTTATAGTTCGATGGGATGGGCGTGTGCTTGTTCGAGTTGCGCTTTTATCTTCTCTCTCAACCTCTGGTGAGCTGGGTTGTTTAGCTCGCGCTTATGATAAATGAACTTATAGGGAATCAGGCTAATAGCAATTGGGCAATCGAGAATTTGCAGTTTCAGCGCCTGACTCCATTTTAAGGCAAACGAACGAGAGACCACGCCGAGGCAATCTCGTTGGGCGACATAGAGCGCCATACTCGACAGCGACGTCGTCACAATCTCGACAATCCGCTCTTCAATAGGTTCATTGGCTAGCTGCTCAAACCCTGTGGTGTTGTTCCATTTGCCGGAAAACAGACAATGGCTCTCTTGATAAAACTGGGCTTTGCTAAGTTGTCCTTGAATACGAGGGTGGCCCTGACGGCAAATGACGACAGCGGGTTCTTGGTAGGCGTTCTCGATTACAAAAGAGGAATCTTTGGTGATGATGGGGATCTGCTGGCACTGCGCTATGGCAAATACAAATACAAATACCACTTCATGATCCAAGAGAATGAAACTGGTCTCGCAATTTGGCAGAAGCCTTTCACCAAACTGCGTGTACCTAAGATATTCGACTTGAGTATCGACCCGTTCGAACGTGGAGACACTGGTATGGGTTATGACACTTGGATGTATGAACGCTCATTCCTCATGATGCCAGCAATTGAGAAAGTTCAAGAAGTCATGGGAACATTCAAAGCGTACCCACCTCGCATGGCGCCGGGTTCGTTTGTACCGAAATAATCCTGTCTAAGCGATAGCCTCTTTGGAAAAGGAGAGGCTATCTCTTCTTAATTCATCGTCTTGCCCATACCGAGACAGCAGAAAAGAGAAATACTGATGCAAAAAGTCACTCCTCGTCATTCAACTGCGATGCCTATTGTGCCCATGAAAACTGCGGCAAAGCCCGAAGCAAATCAAAGTTATCAACGTCGTTTTCATGTGATGGCGAAACCCGGCGGTGCCAAATGCAATATTGATTGCCAGTATTGTTTCTATCTGCATAAAGAAGCGTTGCTGCATCAAAAGAAACAGCCTCAGATGAGTGAGGAGTTACTTGAAACATTTATCAAAAGTTACATAGCGAGCCAGGATGGCAATGAAATCGTGTTCTCGTGGCAAGGTGGAGAGCCGACACTGCTCGGCCTCGACTACTTTCGCAAAGTGGTTGAACTGCAGAAAAAATATCAGCCAGTTGGCGTTCGCATAGAAAATGACCTGCAAACGAATGGCATTTTGCTCAATGATGAGTGGTGTCAGTTTCTAGCCGAACACCAATTTCTTGTGGGCCTGTCGATCGATGGCCCGCGCGAAATTCATGATAAATATCGCCGAACACGAAGCGGAAAACCCACCTTTGATTTGGTAATGAAATCGGTTGAAACGCTCAAAAAATATGGGGTGAAATTTAACGCTTTGGTCGCAGTGAATCGCCATAATGCTCAGTATCCTCGTGAGGTCTATCGTTTTCTTACCCAAGAGTTGGGCGCCACTTATCTCCAGTTTACACCCGTTGTCGAATCCAATGGTTTTCAAACCACAGCGCCGCAGTTTTGGAATGAACAGATGATCCCTGTCGTGGGTAGTGAACTGGCCAAGCCGGGGCATCCTATGTCTGTGGTCACGGATTGGTCCGTGGACCCGCAGCAGTGGGGAGCGTTTCTTATTGCAACCTTTGAAGAGTGGGTGAATAACGATTTAGGGCGTGTACTTGTTAATCTATTTGAAACCGCCGTTGCGCAGGTGATGGGATTGCCTTCGCAACTTTGCGTGACGTCAGAGTTCTGCGGCAAGGGCTAGGCGATAGAACACAATGGTGACGTATTCAGTTGCGATCACTATGTGTATCCCGAATATCAACTGGCCAATATTCAGCAGCATGATTTGAGTGAGCTGGCCATGTCAACGCGTCAGTACACCTTTGGTATGGCGAAAAGAGAGTCGCTGCCGAGCTATTGCCTGCAATGCCCCTATCTTCAATATTGTTGGGGTGAATGTCCTAAGAATCGCTTGATCAAATCCCCAGACGGTGAAGTTGGACTGAACTATCTGTGTCCGGGCATCAAAGCGTTTTTTGATTATGCATTGCCAATGTTGGTTGGCATTACTCAAATCCTCAAAGCTCCTCATGACCGCCGTGAATAGCGTTTAGCAGCAAGAGGCATATAGACGTTATAACCTTTAGTTATTCAAATTGTTTTTATACTGATTTCAATCTCTTCCTTTCGTTTACAAAACTGGAAAACGCCGATGAATCACGCACAGAAAGCCATCAATCTACTCATTCAACAAACGGAAAAAAGCGTCATTGGCCAAAGGCATGTGGTTGAGGCGTTAGTGATTGGATTACTGACTAATGGCCATGTGTTGCTTGAAGGATTGCCTGGCACCGCCAAAACGCGATCGGTGAAATCGCTGGCGAAGCGGCTTAACACCAGCTTTGGCCGCATTCAATTTACGCCAGATTTACTGCCGTCTGATGTGACGGGCACAGAAGTGTACCAAGAGCGTGAGGGTAAGCCTCAGCTCCATTTTCAAGCGGGGCCTATTTTCAACAGCATTGTACTGGCCGATGAAGTGAATCGAGCACCAGCGAAAGTCCAAGCGGCACTGCTGGAGGCGATGGCGGAAGGCACGATAACGGTCGGTGACAAAACGCACCAGCTGCCTGAGCTCTTTATGGTGCTTGCCACGCAAAACCCCGTTGAGCAAGAAGGGACGTATCCACTCCCAGAAGCGCAAATGGATCGCTTCATGATGAAAGTCACGGTGGACTACCCAGAAGATGAGGCTGAACGAGAGATTATTCGTTTAGTGCGCAGCGAAGAGATGGGAGAGAAAAAAGTCAGTGGTGATGGTGATCAAGCGCTTCAGCCTATTGACCCCAACACAGTGTTAGAAGCCCGTCGACAATTGCCAACTATCGCGGTGTCTGACTTGGTCGAAAACTACATCGTGGCACTTGTGATGGCGACGCGTAAACCAGATCGCTATGCCGAAACTGCCTTATCAAAATGGATTGAAGTGGGGGCGAGCCCTCGAGCGTCAATCGCGCTGGATAAGTGCGCGCGTGCTTACGCTTGGCTGCAGGGACGTGACCACGTCACACCTGATGATGTGCGTGCAATGGTGCCATGTGTGCTAGGGCATCGTTTTTCACTTTCCTATGAAGCGATTGCCGATGGTGTTGACCATCAAGCTGTGGTGCAAGCGCTGCTTGATTGTGTCGAAATCGGATAAGGGGAACCAGTATGGTCAAGCCAACGATCGCCCCTCAGCCGCAAGGACTCGACCCTAGAGTCTACTGTGATTACGCAAGGCTTGTCCGTTTGCAAGCACAAGCCGACGGCTTTAGCTTACTGCCGCATCTTAGGGCTGGCAGCGTGCTCTCTGGGCGACACCGTTCCTTGTTTCGGGGACGAGGTTTAAACTTTGAAGAGTTGCGCCATTATCAGCTTGGTGACGACATCCGTAACCTCGACTGGAAAGTCACATTGCGTACCGGAAAGCCCCACGTGCGTCGTTATACGGAAGAGAAAGATCGCAATGTGTTGGTGTGCGTCGATCAGCGTAGCGGAATGTTCTTTGCCTCGACCGAGATAATGAAATCGGTGGTGGCAGCGGAAATTGCCGCGATGTGCGCTTGGCGAGCATTGAAAGATGGTGATCGTGTTGGCTTCGTCATTGCGTCGCATCAAGAGTTGTACTACAGCAAAGTGAAGCGCTCACAAAATGATTTGTTGGCGCAGCTAAAGCGTTTAGCGCAAACAAATCAGAGCCTAAACGTTGCATCCAAGGATTCCACCTCAGTCTCATTTGGGCATTGGCTTGAATTGATCAAACGCGTCAAACCAAGGCATTCGACTCTCATTTTTATCAGTGACTGGCGTGACTGTGAAACGCATCATCTTGACCATTTAAAGCAACTACAGCAGCACAACGACATTCTTGTTGTGATGGTGGGGGATCCACTTGAACAATCTCTTCCACCAGAGCTTGCTCGCATTAACTGGGTGATTGGTGATGGACGCTATCAACTGAGTATGGATAGCAAAGCGAAAATCAACACGGCCAGTATCAGCTTGGCGGAAAAGTCACAACAGCAGCGCCAGTCGCTCGCACAACTCATGGCGATGAAAAACTTGCCCCACATCGAATTGGACACCAAAGGCGAGCACATCGCGCACTTCCAAAAATGGGTAGGAGGGCGATAGATGACGATTCAACATACACCGCCAAGTACCTATATTCTGCGTGAACTGCACGATGTGGCAGTGCCCGAGTGTGTCAGTTGGTTGCCACAAACGGTGGGTTGGAAAGTGTTGGCCATCATTGGGGGGCTGGTGCTGTTCTACATTGGCTATCGATACCTCCGTTTTTGTTGGGATAATCGATATCGCGCCGAAGCTTTGCAGGCAATCGCGCAGTTAGATCCAAAAGATCCAGCCATGGCGAGCGAACTGTTTTCGATAGTAAAACAGGTATTGATCTACCACGACAGCGGCTACGCACGCCTGTTTGGCGATGCATTTTTGGCTGTGTTGAATCAGCTTATACCAACACAACCCCTCTTTGACGATGAGTTGGCAATACAGTGGGTGCAAAGCACCGTGAACCCCAACGTACCTTTGACTGAATCAGCGCGAGCAACACTGAAAGCGCGTGCGGCACTTTGGGTCAAATCGCATCAAGAGAAGGCGTCCAGTGTTGAAAAACGGAGTGTATTGTCTCCATGGCAATGGTTAAAAGGGCTGCGTCATGGTTGATTATCTATCGTCAATGTTGAGTCTTATTCATCTCGAGTTTGACTCTCCGTTGTGGTTTCTGGCGCTACCGCTGCCATTGGTGGTTTATTACGTTGTGCCGGCATACCGCACCAAACAAACCGCCATTAAGGTGCCATTCTTTCATCAACTGGTGGAAGCCATGGGGGAAACGCCCTCAGAAGGAGCCAGTCAGTTAACACCCAGCAGTTGGCAACGTGCCACGTTAGTGTTGTCTTGGTTACTGGTGGTCAGTGCGCTTGCCAAACCAACCATTTTGGGCGCACCGCAAATACGCGAAAGTTCGGGTCGCGATGTCATGGTGGTGGTCGATCTTTCTGGCTCAATGGCTGAGCAGGATTTTACCAGTGCGTCGGGTGCAAAAATTTCTCGTCTTGATGCCACCAAAGAGGTACTGGCGGATTTTGCTAAAACCAGACAGGGGGATCGCCTTGGTCTGATTTTGTTTGGGGATGCGGCTTTTGTACAAACGCCGTTCACCGCGGATCAAAAAGTATGGTTAGCGCTGCTCAATCAAACCGATGTTGCAATGGCGGGGCAGAGTACGCATTTGGGCGATGCCATTGGTTTGGCCATCAAGGTATTTGAGCAAAGTGAACAAAGCCAAGCCGTGTCTTCAAAACCACGACAAAAAGTGGCGATCGTGCTCACGGATGGCAATGACACTGGAAGCTTTGTTGAACCGATAGACGCGGCCAAGGTGGCCAAAGCAAAAGGGGTTAGAATTCATGTGATTGCGATGGGCGATCCCAGCACGGTTGGGGAAACTGCACTCGACATGCAAACGATCGAACGCATTGCCAGTGAATCTGGCGGCCAAGCATTTCAAGCTTTGAACCGCGATGAGTTGGCCAGCGCATACGATGATATCGGTAAGCTCGAGCCTCAGTTGTACCAAAGCATCACCTACCGCCCTAAGCAGAGTTTGCATCATGGATTTATGGGTATCGTGGTGGGCCTCTATCTAGTTGCGTTTAGTGTGGTGACGTTGAAGCGACGGATACGCAACACAAAGGTCAAAGCAACAACATTGGAAAATGAACAGAGGAAACACCATGCTTGATACGTCTTCATTCGGCATGACAGTGACGCCGTTTTTCTCTCAGTTTCACTTCCTGCGACCGGAATGGTTATTGGCGTTTGTGCCGATGTTACTACTGTTATGGATGAGGTGGCGGGAGGAGAGTGCCGCGAGTTGGAAAGCCATTTTGCCAACGCATTTACGCCAAGTGTTAACGATAGGTGAGCAAGGCTGGCGCAAGCAACTGCCGCTCAAGTTATTGGTGGTCAATGTCACTTTAGCAATTATTATTTGCGCAGGCCCGACTTGGCAGCGCCAAGCCTCACCATTTGGTGAAGACAAAGCGACTATGTTGGTGATATTGGATAACAGCAACTCGATGCTACAAAATGATCTTCCTCCCAGTCGCTTAGCTCGCTCAAAACAGAAAATTCGCGATTTGTTAGTCGCAAGAAAAGGAGGCAGCACGGGGTTAGTGGTCTTTGCTGGCTCTGCACACGTCGCGATGCCTGTAACGCAAGACAGTAAAGTCTTTGACCCGTTTTTAGCGGCAATCACACCCGAGATTATGCCCATAGAAGGTAAGCTTGCGGAAAAAGCATTGCCTCTGATTGATCAACAACTGCAAGGGCAGGCTGGCTCAAGCGTATTGTTAGTGAGTGATGGGGTGAATCCGGCCACCATCGATGCGTACGAAGCGTATTTTGCAGAAAAACCGTATCAATTACTGATCTTGGCGGCGGGCAATTCAAATGTTGTTTCCGACACTCCAGTGGATTTAGGTTCATTGAACAAATTGGCCAACGCAACGGGGGGGCGTTTAGTGCAAACCAGTGTCGATAATCGTGATATCGAAACCCTCAACCGATACGTTGAACGGAATATGCAGCTCAATGGCGACTCGTCGATGCCGTGGCAAGATATGGGCTATCCGCTGTTGTTACCCATCGCCATCATTATGATGCTCTGGTTTCGCAAAGGCTGGTTAGTGCAATGGTGCTTGGTGGTCACGGTGTCTACGTCGCTGTTTGCAACGCCCAATGCCATGGCAGAAACCGTTTCGCTTAGTGTGGAAAGAACAGCTCAGCCAAAAATGATGACGGTGTGGGAGAAGACGGAGCAGTGGTGGTGGGATCTCTGGCTGACTCCTGACCAGCAAGGTCAACGATGGTGGAACCAAGGGCAATACTTGCAAGCCGCCAAACATTTCAACGACCCATTACGCAAAGGCACGGCCTATTACTACGCCGGAGAATACGCCTTAGCACACAGCGCATTTTTAACCATGCAAAACGATCCGTCAGATGAAGCCAAAGACCTCGGGCTTTATAACGCAGCAACCGCTCTGGCTCGCCAACGAGAATATTTGGCCGCGCGTAACTTGTTACGATCCCTTGCCGATAAAGAAACCTTGAGCAGCAAGTTAAGAGCCGACGTGGAACACAATCTTCGGGTCATTGGTGGCATTGTTGAAGAAATCAATCGCACCAGTGCAAGCCAAGCAGGTTCCACGGATGGCCCAGAAGAGTCGATCGAGTTAGGGGATAACCCTCAAACTGCTGACGGCGTGGACGAGCAAACCGTTGCCGAAATGATGCTTAAAGAAACGTTAAATGCAAACGAGATCTTGGGAAGTGATGCATTAGCAGACAAATGGTTAAAACGTGTGGAAGCTGACCCCAAATACTTTCTAGCGGCTAAGTTCCAAATTCAATTGCATCAAGGGGCTAAAACAAGTGACACAACGCTCGAACAACAGGAGCAAAAGCAATGATGATGTACGCCAAATTTGCTACTCCGTTTCCACATAAGTGGCTAATGGCGATGTTTCTCACCCTCGCTAACCTGGTGCTGAGTGCGACAACGTGCGCGCAGGATATTGAGGATTTGCAGCGCAGCAACCATGTTGAGCTTTTGGCTTGGGTTGGCCAGCCGCCGAAGGCGCAGGAGACGAAAACGCTTCCCGTGTTCAGCGTTAATGAGCAGGTGATTTTGACTATCGAAGTCGCGACACCACGCTTGTTCACCGCGGGCACTCGCATTGGTCACGTTGAAATCCCCAACGTCATCGCCAAGCAACGTAATCCGTTGGCAACCAACTATACCGAGCGTAAGGACGGCCATACGTGGTCGCGTCAGCGTTGGGAAATCACGCTTTACCCGCAGGCGTCGGGGCGCTTTGTCGTTCCCCCCATAGCGGTGAGCGTGCAAGTATCTGCGCCCAATGGAGAAAACGTCTCGGGCACGCTCTACACCGCGCCGATTTCGTTTGACGCTTCTATGCCTTCAGGATTGATACAGCAACAATCGGCTTGGTTTAGTGCCAGTGACGTTGAGGTGGAGCAGCAATGGCAAACCTCCTCGGAGCCGTTGAAAGTCGGGGATGCCATAACCAGAACCATCACCATTCGCGCCAAAGATAGCCTTTCTGTGTTGCTCCCCAAACTCCTCAGCAACGAATCCACGCCTCGCTATCAAGCGTATCCTCAACCCAATCGTCTGGAGGATACCCAAATAAGGGGTGACTATCGTTCGAGTCGCACAGAGGAAACCGTGTATGTGATTCAACAAGGTGGGGATTTGAGCTTACCTGAGCGCCAATTTCAGTGGTGGAACAGTGATAGCCAGACGCTGGAGACGGTGGTGATTGAAGGCAACACTTTTCATGCGAAACATACGTTTCAGTCGTTTATCCGTGCCTACTCGAAGTGGCTTGTCGCGGGCGGGCTATTCCTGCTCACGTTGATGGCGGTGATCGTTATGGTGAAACGCCATTATCGTTCGCGACCATTACCGACATGGTTGGTGTTTCGCCGTCTGCTTAAAGCCAAGCGCTGGCCGGCGGTTCGGGCGCTGCTGTACAAGCAGTTACGAGTCAATGATGGCGAATTGCAGATCGCTAAAGCTCATGATTCAAAACCTTGGCAACAGAGCACGGCGCTGTTTCATCAAGGTGTAGAAGACGTTTCTCTGATGAAGCAGCTTTGGCAAGGCGTACAAGCAAAGTCACGAGGTTACTGGCGCATTTCTTTACCCAAGGCATTGCCTAAGTTGCACCGTGACCTACAGGCGAAAAATAAACAGGTGAAAAAGGATGGGTAGAAATCATAGTAACAGAATTGGAATCGTCGCTCTGCGTTAGCGCTTTTAACCACCGCTTTCCACTATGGCTTTTAAGCAATGCTTTCATCCAACTTTTCAACAGCACAACCGCCGTATTGAGTGGACCCCAGCGGAGATGGGCTCAGTTTGGGTCAATGACGGGTTAAATCTCGCTAAAATGCGTTCTGTCACTAACTTTTACAGCACGCTCGTCGTGCCATGGCGTTGGGTTGGGTAAAATTGGGCCATTCGTTTGTGTTCCCGGTTTTGCCATGAAAAATACCGATTTGAATCTCATCCCCATTTTTGTTGCGATTTTTGAAGAGCAGAATCTCTCGAAAGCCGCGGCTCGTTTGGATATTAGCCAGCCTGCCGTGAGCAAAGCGCTGGCACGTTTACGTGATATTTACGATGAGCCGTTGTTTCACCGCAGCCCGTCAGGCGTAGAGCCAACCAGTTTCGCTGTGGACATCTATCCCGCAATGCTGACAGCATTTAAAAACTTCACCTCGACCTTATCCGCATCCAGTGAATTTGAAGCCAAAGTGTCAAATCGGATTTTCTCGATTGCTTGTGTGTCGGTCGCCAGTTATGAGTTGATGCCACAGCTTTTGAAGCAAATTCGTCAGCACGCGCCAAATATCTCCTTGGAAGTGCACCCCCTGTTTACGGAAGATTACGAAAGTGACTTGCGGTTGCAGCGTTATGATTTGATCATCGACATGGCGCCAAGAGGGTGGACGACCTTAAAAGTGGAACCTATTTTTTCCGAACGATTAATGGTGGTCTGCTGCGCGGATCATCCACGTATTGCTGACGCGTGTAGCGTTGCGCAGTTTTTGGCAGAAGAGCATGTGGTGGTTTCACGCTGGCACGCGCGCAAAAGCTTAATGAGTGAAGAAGATATTGCCGATTTAGCGCAACGGAAAATTGTCTATCGTGCGTCCGGGGCATTGGAAATGTTACCGGTTATCCATGGCAGTGAGTACATTGGTATGCTGCCGGAGTCGACCATCAATGCCTTTGCAGGAACCTACAACATCAAAGCGGTGTCTTTGCCTTTTGAGCACGATATTTACGATTTATGCGCGATTTGGCATCCAAGCCGCAGCAGCGAAAGTGCGCATCAATGGTTGCGAAATCAACTCAAAGCGGCTGTTAAGGTGTTGAAACGATAACAAATAGAAAAACGGCAGTGATGACACCATCTCTGCCGTTTTTGTGTCTGTTTGCATGGCGTGCTTAAGGCGTTGCCACCTATCTCACCGCCTATCTCACCACCTCTTTCACTACCTCACTAAGCACCTGACCAGTCGCCCCACTGGGCTGGGTAATACCAAGCTTATTGGATAAGGTTGGTGCAACGTCATACGGAGTGATCGCTCGAGAAACGCGCTGCGCTTTCACATCATAGCCCGCAAAAATTACCGGCACATGCGTGTCATAACGCCATGGAGAACCGTGCGTCGAAGCGATGGTTAAACCATCCATATCATTGATGTAGCTGCGAGCGCCAAACACCAAATAGATATCGCCCGAGCGTTGTGGGTGATAGTTGTTTTTGATCAACTGTGTAATGCGGCTATCCACGACTCGGTTGTTTTCGATGTCGCTGCTGGTGATGGCGTACGCAACGCCTTCCACCTTCGAAACCTCTTCGGCGATCATTGCTTGTACATCAGCTAAACTCGCCTTGCTCTTGGCAATCACGTCATGGTTAAGGTAGATGTAAGGCTGTGCGTAGAGGCGAATGGCGTCTTTACTTAAGCCAAATTCTTGCTTTAAACGCTGCTCTATTTGGGTTGAGAACAGCGTCTTTTGGTCGAAATACTGCGCTTGGCGTAAGCCAATTTGACGAGCATTTGGTGATGCTTCGGGCACGCCATGGTCAGCGGAGAGTACAATCAGCGTATTGTTTAATCCTACCTGCTCATCCACGGCGTCAAACAGCTTCGCCAAGGTGCGGTCAAGCCGGATCAAGTTATCTTCGGTTTCCAAACTGTTTGGACCGTACATGTGAATCACATAATCGTTTGACGAAAAACTCACCGCAAGATAGTCGGTGGCGTCGCCCTTACCTAATTGCTCTTTCTCCAACACTCGTTGCGCGAAGTTGGCCGTGATCTCGTCACCCGCTGGGCTCAAAGTCAGCATGGTGGAAAAATACTTAAAGCTGGCCGGGCCATAAGGGTGGGGGAAAGTACGGGCAAAACCAGCGAGGTCCACCTTATGTTCTTGGCTGATTTCTTGGAGAGTGTAGCGATCTTGCGGCAGAGTGAGTGACCATTTTTGACCTGAGTATTGTGCGGGAATTTTCTCGGCGTTCCACTGCGTCACCCATTGTGGCGTCTGGTCATAATAGTAGCTGCTGGTGACAAACTCTGAGGTCGCTTTGGAAAACCAAAACGCTTTGCCAGAATGACCGCCCAATGAAATTGCTCCTCGGTCTTTGACGGACACCGAAAACACCTTGGCTTTGCCGTTGGAAGAGAGCGCCAGTTCATCACTGAACGTCGTCGTCAAAATGGGTTGTGGTGAGCGGCCATCTTTCAGCGCGGTTTTTTGAGTCGGGTCGATTTCGGTCGCTTTGTTGACACCAGCATGGCTATTGAGCATGGTGTAGTTTTCGTCTTCGACATTGTAAACAAGGCGCTCTTTCTGCCTGTCGTACCACACATTGCCGACCATACCGTGAACCGACGGCGGCGCGCCAGTTGCCAGCGACACATGGCCGACGATGGTTTCTGTATTGCCGTGCTGATAGTGTGCATTGGTGTAATAAACCCCCTCATCCATCAAATAGCGAAAGCCTTTTTCCGCGAAGTTGTGCTTGTATCGGTCGAGTAAATCGCCACGTAGTCCATCAACGGTAATTTGCAATACTAAGGCTGGCTTTTCGCTTGCTGCCGCGATTGCATAGGGGGTGAAAGCGCAAAGTAGCGATGCGCCAGTGAGCCAAACTGCTTTCATTGTCGTCCTCTTTGATGTTGTCGATCAATCAATGTCTTTTGCCAGTCGCAAGCCCATGTCGGCCATGCGTATCGATTGACTGGCGAAATCACGTCGGAAGTTTTCCGATTCGTCTGCAGCGTAAGAAAAGCTGCCGCCGCGAACGGATTTATGCGCCAAGCCCGCCGTTTCATCTTTGGCATTACTTGGGTTGTGGCTTGGGGCGTATTTGTAGTAACCCGCGTCAAAGGCATCGATGACAAATTCACCCACGTTGCCAGTCATGTCATAGAGTCCGAGCTCATTGGGTTGCTTTAATCCCACCGGATGCGCTTGGTTATTGGCATTGCGCACATACCAAGCAACCTCATCAATGTTGTTCGAGCCTGCGTACGTAAACCCTTGGTTATGCACGCCACCGCGAGCGGCAAACTCCCATTCTGCTTCTGTCGGTAAGCGGTAGTGCTCGCCTGTCAGGGTGTTCAAGCGTTCAATGAAGTAGTTCGCTTGCTGCCAACTTAAGTTGTTGACGGGAACGTTTGGATTCGGGAAATAGCTGAGCGAGGAGCCCATCACCGACTCAAACAGTGCTTGAGTGACTTCGAATTTGGCAAGGTAAAAACTATCCACAGTCACTTGGTGTGCAGGGGTTTCAGATTTCTTTGCACTGGGATGATCAGAACCCATCTCAAAAGTGCCGCCTTCGACCAATACCATCTCTTGGTTAATGGCCATGGCGATGGGATGGGGCGTTGAGCTACAGCCGTTCGCAAGCAAAGCAACCGTAAGAGGAAAGAGGGGAAAAAGCCAGTGACGAGGCGATAAAGTCATCCGAAATGCTCCTTAAGTCAGCGAGCTTTCAGCTTACGCATTGTTGCCATGAAAAAAGGTTATAACGGGTATAACAAGCCCTTGTTCGGAAAGCCTTTTAAGATGCATTTATCGAGATTTTCTTCAAACAAGACTTGGCGCTCGGCGCGAAGAAATAGGTGAATTATGCAGATTACTCAGGGCCCACAGTTTAATGGTAAAGCATCAAAGCGTTTACACGTGATGGCAAAACCGATTGGTGCTGTTTGCAACATCGACTGTACGTACTGCTATTACCTCAGTAAACAGGACTTACTTGAGTATAAGAAGGGCTGTACGCCCGTGATGGATGAGGCAACGCTCGAAACCTATATTCGTCAGTACATTGAAGGGCAAAATACGCCTGAAATTATCTTCTCATGGCAAGGGGGAGAGCCGACGATGCTTGGCTTGGATTACTTCCGAAAAATCGTTGAATTCCAAGCCAAATACCAGCCAGAAGGGGTAACCATCGCCAACGATCTGCAAACCAATGGCACCTTACTGAATGACGACTGGTGTGCATTTCTTAAAGCGCACAATTTCTTGGTGGGTCTGAGTATTGACGGCCCTGAAATGATGCATAACGCCTACCGCACCAACCGTGCGGGACGAGGCACATTTAAGCAAGTGATGAACGCGGTGGCGCTGCTGCACAAACATCAAGTGCCGTTCGCCACATTAACTTGTGTGAACAATTTGACCAGCCGTAACCCGTTAGAAGTGTATCGTTTTTTGCGAGATGAGGTACGCTCGCCGCAAATGCAATTTATCCCAATTGTCGAGCAGAAAAGCTTTCGTACAACCGCCCCGCAAACATGGCAACCGCAAGCTCAGCTCAAGCAAGGAGATAAGCGCCTCATTCCCGGCCACAAAGATTCGGTAATGGAGCCATGGTGTGTCGCAGACGAGGCTTGGGGCAATTTTCTCATTGCTATCTTCGATGAGTGGCTTCAACACGATATCGGGAAGGTCTTTGTGCAGTATTTTGAAGCCAGTGTCGAAACGTGGATGGGGCGAAAGAACCCATTGTGCACGCTAGGGGAAATTTGCGGCAAAGGCTTGGCCATGGAGCCGAATGGCGATGTGTTTGCGTGCGACCATTATGTTTATCCCGAATATAAAATGGGCAACATTCATCAGCAGTCACTAGAGCACTTGGCCTATGGCGATGAGCAACAAAAATTTGGTTACGGCAAGGTGCGTTCGTTAACCAGCCAATGCCAACAATGTGAGTATCAATTTGCTTGCTTTGGTGAGTGTCCGAAAAACCGTTTTATCCGCACAAAACAGGGTGAACCAGGGCTTAACTATCTTTGTGCGGGTTGGAAAAAGTTTTTCGCTCACGCAGACAAAGCTCTGGCGTATGTTTTACGCGCAACGGGCCATCCGGTGGTTCATGGTCAATACAGTGATCAAGCGATACGCCAGTTGGCAAGCCGAACATCGCGTTTTGAAACGAAGTTTTAAGATCCAGCGTTGAGGTAAAAATGATGACACGTTCCCACACTCTTTTACTTGCGGCCTTGGGCCTCTCTGCGCAAGTCAGCGCGCATGATGTCTCTTTTATGCAGTCGCCTAGTGCAGGTGATAGCGAAGGCAAGAGTGCAACTCTTGAGCTCACTCACGCTACTTCTCCTCAGGAAGTGGTGTCGAAACTCTCCTACCAAGCGCAAGACAAAAGCTTGCCGACCGAGCTACGAGTCGGCGCGCTAAGAAATTTGGCCAATTACCCAAGCCAAAACGCGCTGGTGGCGGTCAGTCGCAACCTGCAAGAAAGTGACCCTGCATTGCGTGAAGCGGCCATTGTTGGTGCTGGTCCATACAATATTGCCCACCGTTGGCGCATGGTTTCTCCATTGCTCACCGATGACACCGCAATGGTGAGATTGGCGTCCACGGTGAATTTGCTGCGCGACTATGGCAATCTCAGTGAGAGCCAACAGCAAACGTTAGATGCGCCGACAACGGAGCTTATTCGCTATTTAGAGCAGAAAAAAGACACCGATTCTCAATTGCTGCTGGCAGACGTTTATCGCTGGTATAAGCAGTGGGACAAAGCGCAGCCGCTCTATCAGCAACTGACGGAGCAAACGCCAGATAATCCGCAAGTTTGGCTCAGCTTGGCAGATAACTATCGCGCGCAGAAAAACGAAGATGAGGCGATAGGAACGCTGGATGAAGCTATTCAGCGACATCCAAGCAATGCGGCGTTGCATTATTCAAAAGCGCTGACGTTGGTTCGTTTGGATGACAAAAATGCGGCAGCACAAGAGATGGAATTGGCTGCCAACATGGCTGAAAACAACAGCTATTACTGGTATCTCAATGGTGTGTTGCAAGAGCCGTTTGATGTGCAGAAATCGGTTGGTGCTTTTGAACAAGCCTACTTAATTTCAGGAGCACCAGAGCAACTCTACGCGGTATGCGACATCTACGCACGGTACGACAATCCCAAGACAGAGCTCTGTTTGACAGAGCTGCAAAAAGTCGCACCAGAGTATGTCATCGATCAGATCAAACAGAAAAAAGACGAACGAAAATTATCGGCGCGCGGCTAGTCTGCCTAGCCAGCTTGATGCTCTACGTAACACACAGCGAAAGGAATCGCTAATTGCTTGAAATGGTGTATCCAACGCCACTGATTATCTTGCAGTTTGTCACCGGGCCCTTTGACTTCAATCCATTGATACTCACCATCTTTGAACGCGATCAAATCGGGCATGCCATTGCGGTAGAGTTTTAAATCACTGAGCTGGATTTTAAATAACGCCACCAAGCTTTCACGCGGTATGCTCTCTAAGGCATGCAAAAGTAGACTTTCTGACAGTGCTGACCACTGCACCAATGGGTTCGCAATTCCCTGTTTTTCGCGAAAACGCTGCAAAATAAATTCATTATCACCGGTTAGTAATTGAGTAAACGCCTGATCGATCTCGGCGGCGCGCTTGTGCGTAAAATCGTCATGATACAAATCAAGAGGGCGATGCTGGTAGGTATTGATGAATGCGCCTTCGACGGGGGCAAAAAAGGCAGGCCAGAAAGTGAGCCCGAGCAAACCGTTGAGTAGGGCATTTTCGCTGTAGAATACGTGCCAACCTAAACGCTCAAAATGCGCCAACGCTGCGATTTCGACGCGTTGTTGTGACAGATCGAGCGAGATGCGGTATTCGCTGCATTGAGGTTTACTGACTCGCGGCAGCTTTTCGCCCAACTTGCGTTTTAGTCTCTGTTCTAGCTTCTGGGCTACTTCAAATTCAGAGACGTCAATTGGCTGGGTGAGCATTTCGGTGACAATGTCACTAAATGGCTGGTTATGTTCAAGTTTATCGTAGATGCGAGCACGGCGTTCTCGGCTGGGTGCCAGCGTAGTTTGTTCAAACAGTGTGAGCGCCGTAGTGAACTCGCCAAGTCGTTCAAAGTCTCGGGCAATGTCATTGAGCAGATGCTCGCGTTTACGGTCGACATAGGGATGTGCCACTGGGCCAGGCAGTACTGCCTGCAACTGCTCCAGATTCTCCTTCTGTTTTCGATCACAAAGCCAGTAACGGTTGGAAAGCTCACTAAGGTCGATTAAGCGATCAATCTGCTCTCGGCTATCGAAGAATCGCCGCTCTTTACTTAACTGGTAAGCTTCGAATTGATGCAGACCGAGATCATCTAAAACGAATTGGCTCAGATCTTGATGAGTGTTTGCAAAAAACAGCGTCAGTAGTAGGTCGATCATGTGAGCGGAGTTGAGCTTGATGACGGTGAAGGCTAGTTCATCAAACTGAGTGAAGGCATCGTCGCTTAGACAATTGACCAGTGCCTCTTTCTTTTGCGTTTTGGTGAGATGGGGGTAGAGCGAAAGCAGCTCTGGTTTTGTGAGTAAGTAGAGAGCGAGCTTTTGGTGAGAAATTACAGGAGAGAGTTCGACAAACTCGCCTTGGCTGAGTATGTCTAGGGCGTGATCAATTTGTGGAATTTCAGCGTAATGCAGTTTATCACTACGAAACCAACAGCCTTTGCGACTGTACAAACGTACCAGAAGGCATTGCGCACGCTTATCAAGCGCAGTAAACGCCAAAAGCCATTGCTGTTCGTCTGTTGTCAGCAAATCTTGGTACCACTGCAGTGCGTGGCGCGTAAGCTTAAAAAAGTTATCGAGATAGTAATCCGGGGCGAGTTCAACGCTGTTTTCCATAAACGACCGACAATAAAAAAGGCTTAACCCGCAGGTTAAGCCTTTTCATGTTCAAATCAACGCGTAATTACGCCTTTTTCAGCTCTGCGACTTTCGCTTCTGAAAGTGGTTTCGTTACCAGTGCAAGCACAATACAAACGCCCATCATCACGGCTGAAATTGTGTAAGCCAAGGTGTAGCCTGTGCCGTTGGTCATAGAGAAACCAACCACTGCTGCACCAATCGCACCACCAATACCCCATGCTGTGTAAAGTACGCCATAGTTAGTGCCGTAGTTTTTCAGACCGTAGAATTCTGCGGTTAGAGTAGGGAAGACCGCAAGAAGCGTACCGTAACCTACTGCTGCGATAGCCGTACCAATGATCAGAGTGAACTCAGATTGGAACGTTGCGAACAGAACCATGTTGATGCCCTGTAGAACGAACGCGAGAAGAAGCGTACGCACGCCGCCGATCTTGTCTGCAAGCATACCTGCTGCAACACGGCCGCCTGAGTTAAATACCGCAAGAATAGACGCAAGGTAAACCGCGTTAGGCAGGTTTGCTTGAACGCTTGCGATGGTGGTGATGTTACCGATGATCATCAGGCCAACAGACGCTGCAAATGCGTACATGATCCATAGTGCGTAGAACTGTGGCGTTTTAAGCATCGCTTTCCACGTCAGATCGTCAGATTTCTTCACCGCTTTAGGTGCTTGGCCTTTTTTTACTTTCGGCTCTGCTGGGGTGTAGTCTGCTGGTGGGTTATTGATGGTTGCCGCTAGAGGCACCGCGATAGCAAGAACACCAACACCAAGAATCATAAAACTGGTCTGAATACCCATGTTCGTGATCAGAGCTGAAGTCAGTGGCGCTAGGTAGATCGCTGCAAGACCAAAACCTGCTGCGATGATGCCGTTAACCATGCCTTTCTTCGATGCGTGGAACCACTTCATCGCCGATGGAGATAGACAAGCATAACCAAAACCGATACCCGCACCGGTGATCACACCAAACGTGATGTTGAGCATCAGTGGAGAGTCAACAAAACCAGATGCAATCATACCTAGACCTGTAAGAACAGTACCTAGGATAAGAATCATACGTGGACCCATGCGGTCTTGAAGAATACCAGCAACAAGAAGACAAATAGAGAACGTGATCGTTGCGGTTGCGTAAGGGGCAGACGCTTCTGCAGCGCTCCAGCCTGACTCAGTCACTAGTGCTTTGTTGAATACACTCCAAGCATACAGGATGCCAAGACAAAGGTTGATACAGAATCCTGCAAGCAGGATGCGCATAGCTTTATCAATCTTGCTCATTTTTGTTCTCAGTGTTGCTTCTGGTAATACCAAAAGGGGGCGAATAAAAAGGTGGTTAAACTCAAAATTAGTTTGCGTTTTTCAACAGATAACGCAATGAGCGCGGATTATAACCAATCCTTTTGTGATTGGAATCTCTTTTTAAGGCCAGATCTGAAAATATTTTGATACGTTAAAAAAGTGTTGTTACAGAGTTTTCTGAATTAACGCTTGTTTGTGAAAATCTTGTGATCTTTGGATGTTGAGCGCTTATCTGGCGGGGCTTAGATATGCGGAAGAGAGTCGATATGGTACTGAGTTCACATTGCTAAAAAAAAGACAAAATATTTTCTGCTGTTAAATGAATGTAACAATCCTTTTCTAAATTTACACTTTTCTCTCGAAATGCCGTAGACAAAGGATTCTTAAAAATCATTGTGTTAATCATATGTAAAATCAGTTGGTTTGATTAATGTTTGTACACATTTTGTACAGGTTTGGCCTCTTGATCTCTGAAACTAGTTTGGCAAAATATAGCGGAAACTGAGATTGCAATATTGAAAGGATGCTTTTTAGGCTTTTATAGCGAGGTGTATATGAAGATTTTCCTTATTCTACTGATATCTGTTACGGCGGGTTATGCCTCTGCTGACCACATCCACTCTTTCTTGTTTGGTCTCTATATTTCATCTCTGGCGGTAGGCAGTTGTTACTGGTTTGCATTCCGCAGCTCGCGTTTCCCTCAACTGGCGGTTTTCCTGTTGCTTTGCGGCATGCTGTCTAAGTTAGCAGTGACGGTTATCGGCGTATTTTGGGGACTATCGCAAGATTTGATTGGCTCGCCATTCATCTTCTCGCTTTCGTACTTGTTCTTCTCAATTGTGGTGACGTACCTATGGTTCAGTTACCGCCAGAAAAAAACCAAAGCGCCAGGGCAACGTCTTCCAGCCTAATTGAACGAATTTAAAGAACGCCAGCAAGATTGCTGGCGTTTTTTTAGGTTGCCATTTCAGCGTCATGCCATTTTTTGGCCAAGCTACTTGTCGTTTCAGCTAGGCAGTGGCGAGTTCATAGACTTTTAAACTCTTTAAAAAGGAAAAGCAGCAGAAATTTAATCAGAGAAATTTCTATCATTTTCGAATGATCGGAGTATAGTGCACATGGTTTTCAAACATGTGTTATTTATGAAATATATAGTTCAAGTCTATTCTTAGTTTTCTTTCGATTCCTTTCGTTATATTACATCTGTAGTTACTTCTTCTTTATCTTCCATTAAATAGCCTCAGTTTTTATATCATAATAATTGATGGTTTATTGATATTAAACGATCGGTATATTGCTGATTGTTATCATGTATTTTCATCTGGGCGTTTTGCGACTCACGATTTTGTGTTCTCTCGTTTTTATACGGTAGGGCGCTAGTTAGAGTTGAGTTTATAAACAGTCTGTAGATGAAAATATATTTAAATTATGAGTTATTATGATGTTCGATGAAGGAAAAATAAATGAGTAAAAAACGCGTAAAACATCATAATAAAAAAAGCGGTTATGAAACCAAGTTTGAACAAATGGTTAAAGACTATCATGAAGCTAAAGCGCTATTAGAATCCATGTCTAAGGGAAGTGAAGAATATAGCCAGCAAGAAAAACACTGTAATGCATTGTTTGCTTCTGCAGAGCGCTTTTTTAAACAAAATCAATAAGCTTTCTTGCATCTTTGAGGTCATGATTGGCGGATGTGCCGACAATCCTGTGACGCATTGACAGCAAGCGATAAAAAAAACGAACCCGGCGGTTCGTTTTTTTATACGCTCTATTTAAGGATTATTTCGAACGTATCAATATCAGCATTGGCATCATGATAACGAACATGACCCCCACGAGCTGGAAGGTATGAATGAACGCCACCATTTGTGACTGTTGATGCAGCATGGTCTGATACTGCTCAAGCGCGGCAGGATCAGTGATAGAGAGCCCTTGCTGCGACGCCCAATCATGCAGTACCGGATTATAAGGATTGATGCCTTCGCCCAACGCATGCCATTGCTGTTGACTGTCGCGATATTGAAAGGTGGTCGCGATGGAAATACCAAACGAGCTGCCAATGGTGCGAAACAAATTATAGATACTGGCGCCCGCGACCGATTGCTCTTTGGGTAGTGTCAGATACGCCAATGTGGATAGGGTAGAGAAGGTTAATCCCAAACCCATGCCTTGAATCATGCTGGGCATCACGATCCAGAAAGTATCGATTTCCAACGAGTACAAGGTCATCAAGTAGCTACCAATACCGATGCAAGTTAAGCCGAAGATGATCTTCAATCTAGGGTCAAACTGTGGATTGAGTTTGATCACTAGGATTAACATGGCTGCTGACGCCAACCCTCGCGGAGCCATCAACATGCCCGTAGTCGAAACGGGATAGTGCAACAGACTCTCCAACAGCATGGGTTGCTGTGTGGTCAAGCCGAACATCGCCATCGAGACAACCGCAATCATCAACGAGGAGACCATGAGGTTTTTGTCTTTCAGCAACCACAGTGGCGCTATCGGGCTTTTGGTTTTCCAACTGCGATAGACCCACATAATCAAGCCAATAACGGCAAGTAACGCCGCGGTTTGAATCATGCGTGAGTTAAACCAATCTTCGTCGTTGCCTTTATCCAGCACAAATTGAAGCGCGCCAACGCCGAGCGCCATATAGCCGATGATCCACCAATCGAAATTCGGCTTTGTTTTGTTGCTGATATGAATGTAGCGATAAATCAGCGTCGCACATACCAGCCCAAAGGGTAGGTTGACGTAGAAAATCCAACGCCAGTTGATGTTATCGGTAATGATTCCGCCCACGACTGGACCGAGAATCGGCCCCAACAAAATACCGATGGAGAAAATCGCCATCGCTTTGCCTTTTTGCTCCGAAGGGTAGATCTGCACCAGCATCGATTGTGCGAGTGGGATGACCGATGCACCAAACGCACCTTGAATGATGCGAAAGAGCACCATTTCTTCGAGTGAGGTGGCTTGGCCACATAGGGCACTCGCAATCACAAAGCCAATCACCGCCACCAGCATCACTTTGCGCTCACCAAATCGAGAGACCCAGAAACTGGTCATCGGGATGAAGATCGCCTCCGCCATACTGTAGCCTGTCAGCACCCAAGTGATTTGGTCTGCGGTTGCGCCCAGCGCACCCATCATATGTGAAAGGGAGACGTTGGCCACTGTCATGTCAATCAGCACCATGATGGCAGATAGCATCACGGCGACGGTGGCAATTCCCCGTTTGTCTGCCGTTATTTGATTATTCATCGCTCAGCACTCAAAGTGGGTGACTTTGCAAATCAACCGTTACTTCTGTACTGGCTCCCACGCGTAATTGAGGGGCGTCTTTTGGCACGTCAAGCGCCAAACGAACAGGGAAGCGCTGCTTGATTTTGACCCAGTTACCCGTTGCGTTTTCAGGTGGCATCAAAGAGAAAGAAGTCCCGCTGGCTGGAGAAAGTTCTTCGACCGTTGCTTTCCAAACCCGATCTGGATACATGTCGATCACCACTTCTGCCTCCATGCCGGGTTTAATATGGGTAAGGTCCGTTTCTTTGAAGTTGGCGCGTACCCAATAGCTGTCTTTGATGATCACCGGAAACAGCGTTTGACCCACAGCCACCACAGAGCCCACATGCGTATTGATTTCGCCAGCGATTCCATCCACAGGCGAGGTGATGTCGGTATAGCTCAGGTTTAACTCGGCTTGAGCCAATTGAGCGGCCGCTTGCTGAACCACTGCGGCTTCAGCCCCTTCTTCACCACGGTTCGCAATTGCTTTTTCGACCGATGCCCGCGCTTGTTCTAGACTGGCTTGAGCATTAGCCAGTTTGTTCTTAGCGGTATCGAGATCTTGAGCAGAAGCCAATTTACGCGTCACGAGAGAATCAATACGTTTGTATTCCAACTGAGCTTCCGTCAAGTTGGAGCGCGCTGCGTCTAATCCTGCGACTGCTTCCGTCACTTGTTTGTCCGCGACATCGTGTTGCTGAACGGCTAACTGATACGCTGCTTTCGCCTGTTTGACGGCCAATAAGTAAGGGCGCGCGTCAATTTTCAGCAGCAAATCGCCTTTATTCACGGCTTGGAAATCTTTCGCTTCCACAGCAACCACTTGGCCTTGTACTTGAGGAGCAACCGAGAGGATCTTCGCTCGAACGTAAGCATCTTCGGTGCTTGGATGGCTATCGGAATATTGCCAAGAAAGATACATCGCGCCAAAGGCAATGGCGCAAGCAGCAAGAAAAAGGGTTTTGGTCAATTTGGATTTTGTTTTGCTTTTGTTCGCGATAGTGTCGCTCATTATATTGTCCAAGTGGTAAATTTTGTGATCAGTGTAGGATTTTCCCACTCTCGAACAACCGAATGATCTGCAAGGTTAAGATCCAATTTTGAATGTTGCTAATGTGTTTGAAAGATGCGCAAGAAAAGTAAGCAATCGCAGTGATTAATGGTGACCCAAAGCATTACTGTTCGTGATAGGTAAAAGTGAGAGGGTGTATTTTAACTGATTGAAATAAAAGCGAATATGAGTATCCGCCATACTAATTCAAGATTGATACTGATGCTCCCAGCAGATCAACTCGCCGAACTTCTTATCGAGCTCCAGTTCGGTTAGGCGACAATAAAAGGTACTGCCCGGGCGATCTTCGTGGTGTCGGCAAGTACGGCAAATACCAAAGCTTTGTGTTTCATTTTTGGCCTGCATCTGAGCCAGCATTTTCTTCAAATAACCGACGCTGTCCGGAGAGGCAGCTTCCAATTCGCTAAGTGGATCCAAGTAACGCGCTGGCGGTGTCAGCTTTTCGATTAAGCGCTTTCCGACAAGCGCAGGGTGGTTGATGTGAATGCAACACTTAATCTCATCACCATATGATTTGAAAAAAAACATTAATCGAATCATAATGTGATTCGAATGTGTTGGGTTTTCGAATCAAGGAGCCGTTATGTGGATCTGGCAACAGGCGTCATGGCCTGAATTTGAGTGGGACAGAAGTGTGATTGAGCCGCTTGTGAGAACCACACGCCTTAATCAAGGTATCTTGTTAGGGAAAATGCTTTGTCAGCCACTTGATCAAACCCAAAATATGCTGGATACCTTGCTCGCCAACATTGTGCACTCTAGCGCGATAGAAGGGGAAAAACTCAACGCCTTTTCTGTGCGCTCTTCACTTGCCAACAAATTGGGCATCAGTGAAGAGAATCCGTTCCCGACAACGAAACAGACCGATGGTCTGGCAGAGATCATGCTCGATGCGGTCGATAACCTCGAAGTTCCACTCACTTTAGAACGCGTCTTGCATTGGCATGCCTTGTTATTCCCCCAAGGATACACGCTGTTCAATCCTGTTATTGGTGGGCAGTTAAGAAGCGAAACGCCCATGCAAGTGGTATCTGGACGGATAGACAAACCCGTTGTCCATTTTGAAGCACCAGGTAGAGCGTGCTTAGACGCTGAACTGAGCACGTTTATACAGTGGTTTAACGATTCAAAGAAGGATACCTCACTCGATCCTCTATTAAGAGCGGCCATCACTCACCTTTGGTTTGTCACACTACACCCATTGGATGATGGCAATGGTCGTATTACTCGAGTGCTGACTGATCTCGCACTGGCACAAGCAGAGCACCAATCCGTGCGCTTTTACGCCATGTCGGTAGCGATTCTTGCTAACCGAAAAAGCTATTACGAGATCTTAGAACAAACGCAGAAAGGGGATTTGGACATCACCGCGTGGCTACGTTGGTTTTTAGACACACTGAATGAAACCTTTGATGTTGCGTTAAAAGAGATTGAACAAACGGTATTTAAAACCAATTACTGGCGACACATCGACCAAACGCGGTTGTTGAGTGAACAAACCAAAGTGCTTAATCGAATGCTCGATGGTGATTTCCCTGAGGGGATCAACACATCGCAATACCACAAGGTTGCGAAAGTGAGTAAGCCCACCGCCACAAGGCATTTGGCCGCGCTTGTTGAGCTTGGCTGCCTGATTAAATCTGACGCTGGAGGCCGGAGCACACGTTATCATTTGCCAAAGATTGGCGACCAAACGGCGTGATTCACGAAGAGATCGACCATAGCCGAAAAATCGTTCACACAGGGGTTAGCTTGAACTGAATGTTTCTTGCATCGGTTTAAGCTTCTCAAGCAAAAAGTCCAAAAACACACGCAGGTGAGGTTTGGGGTATTGTGTGTTTTTGTAGATAGCGAAGATCTCACCACTGCCTAACTCACCGTGTGTTGCCGTCCAGGAAGGCAGCAATTCCACTAACTGCCCACTTTCCAGATAGGGTTTGAGCATCCACTTCGACAACATAAGTACGCCAGTACCTTGCAGCGCTGCACATAAAAGAGGAGAGCCGCCTTTTGAAATCAAATTGCCAGCGACCATGACTTTTCTAGTGATCGATTTTTGGCGGAAGTACCAATAATTCCGCTGCCGTTCGTGACTTATCAATAGACAATTGTGCTGCTGTAAATCTTCTGGTTGTGTTATGGGGGAGTGCGTATTTATATATGCAGGCGAAGCAACCAACGCGGTGTAATTGGTTAGCAAGTGCCGAGCTTTCAGTCGGCTGTCTTGTGGGGTGCCAATACGGATCGCCATATCGACATTGTCGCTGTTTAAATCCACAAGTTTGTTATCCAGCTCAAGTTCAATTTGTATCTTGGGGTAGCGCTCGAGGAACTCTGGAATTAATGGAGTGAGGCATAAATTGCCGAAGCTTTCGAATACCGAGATTCTCAGTATTCCTTCAGGCACACCATGATTTCCTCTCATTTCCGCCAATAAGTTATCGCTGTCGCGCAGGATCTTGCTCGATTGCTGATAAAAATATTGCCCTTCCTCAGTCAAAATCAACTGACGCGTGCTGCGTTTAAACAGTGTCGTTTTGATCCTGTTTTCGAGGCTATCAATATTTCTTGCCACCGACGAGGGGGCCATATTTAGCGCTCTTCCTGCCTGAGAAAAACTGCCAGACTCGACCACCTGATCAAACACTTTGAGTAACTCTAGCACGTGTTTACCTTTGCGTTTTATGCATAACTGATTGAGATTTTATACTCATTCCACCGCAATATCGAATTCTGCACAATAACCCCATCGCACTAAGGCGGTATTTATCACTGAAATAAGGATGGGAAAATGGCCAAACGTATCAATCTTGCTCAAGTACAACCTAAAGCGTTAACGGCAATGTTAGGAATAGAAAACTACCTTGCGGATACCGCATTATCTACTGAGCTTAAAGAGCTCATCAAAATTCGAGCGTCAATGATCAACGGGTGTGCTTACTGTATTCAGATGCACACCACCGAGGCTCTGAAAAACGGGATCGCTCAGCAAAAGCTGTTTGCATTGTCTGCATGGAAAGAGTCGCCACTGTTTGATGAGGCAGAGCGAGCAGTGCTTCACCTAACAGATGACATGACAAAAATTGCCGATGCTGGCGTATCAGATAGCGTCTATCAGATCTGCCTTGAGTTACTTGGAGAAGAGCGCTTAGCTCAAGCAATGATGCAGATCATCATGATCAACGCGTGGAATCGATTTGCGCTTGCCACCGCGATGATGCATGAATAACCCGTAAGTGCTTCGTGGCCCAATGTATCGGAGGAATTCAGCAACATTGGGCCGCTTTACCCTGTTACCTGCTGCTCTTATCTTGTACAAACCTACGAGCGATAAATCGAAAAACAACCTTTATTCTGTCGTGCTGCGCTCAATTTTAACGCCGAATAAAACCGTGTGTTTTCAGCGCTGATATACTCCTTGCAGGATGAAAAAGAATAGGTGAAAAGCATGTCCAAAACCGCGAAGCTGAATAACGAAGAAAAGTTAGTGAAAAAGGCCTTAGAGATAGGCGGTAAGATGGCCAAAATGCAGGGCTTCGATTTACCTCAATCACCTCAACCCGTGCGTGTAAAAGCCGTCTACCTATTCTTGGTGGATGCCAAGCAAATCGCTCCGTTACCCGACAGCAAGCTCGATGGCGCAAACATCAAGCACCGCCTAGCACTCTGGATTCACGCCGCGTTGCCGGATAACGATCCGCTGAAGTAACTCGTTACTAAAATCGCTGAGTATTGGCCATTTTTGGGGTCAATAGTAATAAACAGTGGTAATTGAAATTTGAGCACTTAGAATGCGCACACTAAAAGTGATAACTGATGTAGAGTGATTTTATGCTTCGTGATTACACCTTCGATTGTCTTGTCTCCATGCCTCGTCATGAACTGGAAGAGTTCAGTGTGCGCATGATCAGTAAAATGGTACCTGAAGACGTGATGAGCGAACTGTTTACTTTTGATCAAGAAGAAGTGGATAGTGAAGACCGCATGTTGTCGGCGCGCCTTGATGCCATGTTGCGTATGACGGCAATCGCACTGAGTGAAATTCAGCAAGCGTTTGATGATTCAGAAAACGCCAAACAAAACAGTGAGCGTATGACTCGCCTTGTGCTTTGGCATTTCTACGCCATCTCATTTCGTTTGGAAGAAGCGATCACGCTTGAAGCGCACTGCGCACAAGTGGAAAAACTGCTCGAAAACACCCCCAACGATGTGTTTGCTTGGGTCAAAACACTGACCGAACTGCTGCACACGTATGCGGAAATCAACGCCAAAGAGAACCCAGAAGCGTAATAATGATTCGGTGTTAATAGGGTATAAAACAAAAGGCGATCCATTGAGTTCGCCTTTTGTTTTTTCGGCTTTTTCGTTTACGTGAATCAGTCTGTTATTTGTGAATTAACGCATTGATTTGAAATTGTGTTGTGAATGAAAAGTCGGCACCATGGCAAGCTTGTTTTGGGCGTGAAAAAGGGAGAAAACATGAACGCAGCGATCACGATAAGTTTGGCGCAAATTCCAGTGGTAAGAGGGGATCTCCCAAGCAACCTTGCACAGCACATTTATATGATTGAACGTTCTGCAGAGCACGATGCCGATGTGGTGGTGTTTCCAGAACTTTCCCTCACTGGCTATGAGCTCGATTTAGTCAACGAGTTGGCGCTGTTGCCTGAGGCGGAAAGCATTCAGTCGTTGTCTCAAGCGAGCGTTGAACATCACGTCATCGTGATTGCCGGTTGCCCATTACGCCATGATGACGCTGCAAAGCCGACAATCGGTGCGGTGATCTGCTTTCCAGATGGCAGGGTGGAATATTATGACAAGCAATATTTGCACGAAGGTGAGGCGCAGTTTTGCTCTTCTGGCTCGTCGGATTACGTTTTTAACGTCAAAGAGCAGCAAATCGCCTTGGCAATTTGTGCGGATTTTACTCATGCAGAACACGCACAAAGAGCCAAAGCACTGGGTGCTGACCTTTACCTCGTCAGTGCGCTGATTTCTAAAAATGGCTATGAGACGGATGCCAAAATCCTCTCTGATATTGCTTCAGAGCACGCTTTTCCTGTTCTATTGAGCAACCATATTTCACAGACCGGCGGCTGGGAAACTTGTGGCAAAAGTTCTATCTGGAATGCCCAAGGCAAGCGTCTGACAGAAGCCGATTCAAAAGAAGTGGGCCTTATTTTATGCGCCATTTCCGGCGGTGATATTACCGTTAGAAATGCCTAAAGAGCGATACCGAAATGTCGATAACGGGTGGGTAAACAGAAGGGAACTCGATACCGTTTGAGTAATCGGAAACGGACAGCAGCAACGAAAATGCACTGAAACATCGAGCCACATCGCTTGCCGTCATTCTCGCGCACGCGGGAATCCATTCATCTGCGCCTACCGTATGCTGCGTTTGCAAGTGCACCTCCCGCGATAGCGCAAATCGACAGCAAGATGTCAACGCAGCGGTAATACAGACCTATGGCACTTGTTGTACGATGGTTCCCCGCATTCGCGAGGATGACGAGCGAAGTTAGGAGCGAAATGTTAATGATACCGAGGAATCATCAATGCAAAGCAATGTGGCAACGTTTAAGACGGGTTCGATCATTTGTGGATTACATTTCGCTGCTTCCGTTCGGTGGTCATGGGCAACAAAAGTGCAGCATAATTAGGATCAGCGATATCGCTTCAGATTTACAGTTAATACCTCTCACAACGCAACAAGGGAAATCACATGCAGGAGCAAGACAGAGGGCTCGATAAACGGGGCTTTATTCTCAATGCCTATTCGCCAACACACATCCAGCCTGAATTCAAAACGGTTGCCGATGCGGTGGTGGCAGAATTGTTGTCTCAGCTTCCTGATCACATTGATGGCATCTATCTTTATGGCAGTGTCGCGAGGGGGAATGCCGTAGCGGGACACTCCGATCTCGATATATCCATCGTGCTAAAAACGCCCATCAGCCAAACCCAACGCGCGATCTTCCAAACGATTTCGGCGGCCATTGCCAAAGCGTATCCGCAAGTGAGTAAACTCGATATCGATCCTGGATACCTAAATAACATCCTCACGCCACAAGAAAAGTATCACTGGCAATTTTGGTTAAAGCATTGCTGTTGCTGCATTTGGGGGAACGATTTGTCGGTTCAGTTTCCACCCTACAAACCCAGCCTCGAGATTGCACTCGCGCTGAATGGCGACTTACCGAGTTTTTTACAACAAATGGCCCCAAGTTTTGCGGATATGAGCGAAGCAAACATCGCAAAAGTGCTCGGTAAGAAATTGGTGCGTGCCGCGTATTACTTCGTGGCGGAGAACGACGGAAGCTGGTACACCGACTTATCGCAGTGCATACGAGTGGCGAAAGAATATTATCCAAATCAAAGTGACGATCTAGAATTGGCCTATCAATTCGCGCTGGGGAATCTGACTTCAAAAAGTGACGCATTCGCGCTCTATCGTCGTCTTAGCCAAGCCATTATGCCTTGCCAATAAAACAAAAAGCCCACGAGCTACCGCGGGCTAAACAATGTGTTTTAATACGATTTTAATTCAGATGCTTAAACTGCAATGCGACCAAGCGCTGGTATAGCTCACAGCTTTGCATCAAGGCGTGATGATTACCGATATCGACCAACTCGCCATTGTCCAGCACGGCGATTTTATCGGCGTGTTGAATGGTGGAAAGGCGATGCGCGATGATCAACGTTGTGCGGCCTTTCATTAACGCTTCAAGTGCTTGCTGAACGTGGTGTTCACTCTCGCTGTCCAGTGCGCTGGTGGCTTCATCCAACAAAAGAATTTTGGGATCTTTCAAAATCGCGCGAGCAATGGCAATGCGCTGTTTTTGCCCGCCAGAGAGCCTAACTCCGCGCTCACCCAAAAAGCTGCGATAACCTTCTGGCAGCTTTTCGATAAACTCGTGTGCGTGCGCTTTTTTCGCCGCTTCAATCACTTGCTCGTCAGTCGCGTCTGGGTTGCCGTAGCGAATGTTATGGAACACATCGTGACTAAATAACGCAGGTTGCTGCGGCACGAGCGCCATTTGTTGGCGCAGCTCGTTAGGATCAAACTGGCGAATATCGATACCACCCAACAGCACTTGCCCTTGTTGCGGGTCGTAAAAGCGTTGCAGTAGTTCAAACAACGTGGTTTTTCCCGCGCCCGATGGGCCGACTAAGGCCAATACTTTGCCTTGTTCCGCGGTGAGATTTAAGCCTTTGATCGCAGGCTGATTGGGGCGAGAAGGGTAGTTGAAATCCACCGAATCAAAGCTTACTTCGGCAGGGATGTCTGTGGGGATGGATTGATGATGGCTAGGCGCTTTAATGTCGCTTTCCACTTGCAGAATTTCAATCAGCCTTTCGGTTGCGCCCGCCGCTCTTTGCAGCTCGCCTAGCACTTCAGAAATGGTGGCGGTGGAAGAGGCGACCATAATGGCATAAAAGACAAAAGCGCCGAGATCGCCTGCCGACATCTTTCCGTGGATCACATCACTACCACCAACCCAAAGCATGCCTGCAATGGCGCTAAAGACAATCACAATCACGCCAGAGATTAAAATCGCCCGCTGTTTTACACGCTGTCTGCCGATTTCGTACGCCTTCTCAACTTCAACCGCGAAGGCGGCTTTTTCATGTTGCTCGGAACTAAAACTTTGCACGGTTTTAATGTGTTCTATCGCTTCTCCGGCGTAGCTGCCCACATCGGCCATTGAATCTTGGCTTTGGCGAGAGAGGGCACGCACGCGTCGGCCATAAACCAAAATAGGAACCAACACAAATGGCACGGAAGCGAGCACAATCAGCGTGAGCTTAAAGTTGGTGGCAAACAACATGATGATCGCCCCGACGCACATCAGCGCGCTACGCATCGCCATGGAAAACGACGAGCCAATGATGCTTTGCAGCAAGGTGGTGTCTGTAGTGAGGCGCGACATAATATCGCCGCTGCTGTTGGTCTCGAAATAGCTCGGGTGCAAGGTTATCACATGGTTAAACACCGCAAGGCGAATGTCGGCGCTGACACGCTCCCCAACCGATGAAACCAAATAAAAGCGAAAGAAGGTGCCAATCGCAATGCACAGCGTCACGCCAACAATAAATTGAATCGCATTGGTGAGCTCTTGCAACGATTGTTGGGCAAACCCGTGGTCGATAAGCATACGCACCCCATACCCAACAGAAAGGGTAAGGCTCGCCGTGGCCACAAGCGCCACCAAAGCGGCAGCAACCCGCCATCTATAAGGTGAAATAAAGGTACTGAGTTTAAGAAGAATACCGAGGTTTTTATTGTTTTTGCTGCTCATGAATGACTCACAAAGCTATTGGGTACTTGGCATAGTAAGCGAGTTTGAGGAGCGAGGCTAGGGAGAGGGTAGCTTAGTCTGGCGAATTCGTATTCGGCTTTAAATCGAAGCTGCATTCAGTATCTCTGAGAGTACCGACTCGTGAACTAGGTCATTCTTTTAAATTCTTAAAGGTGAGTTAAAGTAAACTACATTAAAATTAAATTAAAAACAGATATTTAGGTTCAATTCTGCATCTAATTATGCCGTTTTTTTTCATGGCGCTATGCCGTATCTATTCCTTGAATGTGCATGGTCAGTTATACTGCTTTTATTGTACGTAAGGAGGTTCAAATGACAGCAGTAGACCGCATTTGTCAAAAGATAAAGCGTTCAAGACGTTATGTATTTGAACGCAAAGACTTTGACGGATTTGCAAGTTACGACCAAATAGGGCGGGCACTGAGGCAGCTTGTACAGCAAGGGGAGCTAATGAAGCTTGGCTATGGTTTGTATACCAAAGCAAGAATCAATAGCCTCACTGGTAAGCCTATGCCCACCAATCCAGGTGGTACCGATGCTCTTGTGCGTGAAATTCTTAAAATGAAAGGCGTTGATTTTGAAATGGATAGTCTATCGCAACAAAGTCTTTCAGGTGCGAGTACCCAAATTCCATCCTCTGTTCACTATTCATGGAACCCAAAACAGTTTAATCGCAAACTGGTGGTTGGTAGCCGTGTGCTGAACTTGCCAAGTTAGTATGAACACACTGAAACAGAAATTCCTTGAGGTTTCCGACGCGCTTGAGCTCGGAAACCCTGCCATCATTGAAAAAGATTTCTGGGTCGTTGCCTTACTTGCCGAGCTAGCAAAAGTTTCTCCTGAATATCATCAAATGGTCTTTTCCGGCGGTACGGCCTTGGCGAAATCAAACGTTAAAATTCTAAGAATGTCGGAAGATGTGGATATAAAACTCATCCCCAACCAAGCGTTTGATGAACTGAGTCGTGCAAAAAAGAAAGCCGTTAGAAAGGCATGGGTTAACGAGATTGAACAGGCGATCACTCATTCAGAACGATTTACCGTTGAAACGCGAGCTGTGCGAGATGAGTACCGTTACGTTGAGTTTGAACTCAGATATCCGCAACAGTTTAGTCAAGCGCCCTGTCTTCGTCCCATTATTAAGTTAGAGTTAATCGAAACTATTCCATTACTGGATGTGGAGTCGCGCAGCATTCAATCACTGGTTGCAGAGTTGTACCAACAACCGCACGAAGTGAGTTCATTTGATTGCGTCTCTGTCTATGCCACATTGGTTGAAAAAATTATTTCGATGCTGCGCCGTACCATGTCGGTAAAACGCAATACGGAGCGAACCGATGATGTTGCTTTGGTTCGCCATATCTACGATGTGCATTGCATAACAAAGCTCTCAACGACTGAACTCAACTCGATTGACGGCCTATTCAAAGCGGTACTGGAAGAAGATATTGCCCGCTTTGGCAATCAAAATGCAGAGTTTGTTGCCAACCCCAAACAAGAGCTACAACTTGGCCTCAAAGAACTTGAGGAAAATCCCATTTTCCGCCAACGCTTTCAGGACTTTGTCACGCCAATGGTGTTTAACACCGAGCCCCATGATTTTGATACCTGTTTTGCCTCATTCAAGCGCATTGCCGCGTCGCTAATTGAAAAAATTTAACACTATTTGAGGCCACTAAATGCTCCTATTTACAAAAGAGATTGATCTAATCAAGCAAGATAGAAGTGGCATGGGAACTAGAGCTCACCATCTGCTCATTGATAACTGACCAAACACCAGAGGGCTACTTGGATGTGTGTAGAGACGAAGTGAAGAGTAGAGGCATAGATGTCTTTAATATGAACTTTAATGAGTATGCATCCCCCCTGGTTGCTTTCCTAGCAGAAGAGAATCGAGAACTGTTTGCGACTTTGGAAGGTTGTAGACGCAAGACACTTGTCGTCTTTGAAGGAGCTGACGCGCTGGCACCTTTGGAGTGTAAGGAAACGTTTTGGTTAAGATCTTTACTGAACAATAGCAATGTTATTGGGCTTGTTGTTGTCTTCTTGGTTACGAATGAGGGGAAGGTAAGGTTGTTTCAGAATAGTGAGGGAGCGTTCTATCGTGATTGCCTACACTTGTACTAGAAATCGCTCTTGTAGATCTATCCAATCGAAGCGGATGAAGGTTACGCATATTGAAGTTGTAGTGGCATAGTGAATTTGGTCACTTAGTTAGAGGTGATATCATCACCTCATAAGTTAACAGGTGACATTATGACAAAACGTACAAGACGACTATTTAGCGCAGAATTTAAGTTAGAAGCGGCGCAGTTAGTCCTAGACCAAAACTATTCAGTGACTGAAGCAGCCCAAGCCATGAATGTGGGTAAATCCACGATGGATAAATGGGTTCGCCAGCTTAGAGAAGAGCGCCAAGGGAAAGCACCGAAAGCTTCACCTATGACCCCTGAGCAAATAGAAATTCGGGAACTAAAAAAGAAGCTGGCTCGCCTTGAAGAGCATAATGAAATACTAAAAAAAGCCACGGCTCTGTTGATGTCGGACTCACTGAACAATTCTTGATCATCAAGAAACTCAAGCAGAGCTACAGCGTAAAAACATTATGCGAAGTCTTCAATGTTCATCGAAGTAGTTATAACTATTGGCTCAAACGACCAACGGTAATTAATGCTGAAACAGTAAAACTTCGCAGCTTAGTTAGTGAGGCCCACGCCGCAAGCAATGGCTCCGCGGGGGCGCGAACCATTGCAGATATAGTCACAAATCAGGGCATGAAGCTGAGCCGATACAGAGCAACAAAGCTTATGAAAACTCTTGGTTTAGTGAGTTGCCAAGAACCAAAGCATCGTTACAGAAAAGCTTCACAAGAGCATATTGAAGTTCCCAATCACTTAGGACGTCAGTTTGCTGTCACCGCACCAAATGAAGTCTGGGTTGGCGATGTTACGTATATTTGGACGGGTAATCGGTGGATGTATTTAGCGGTCGTTATCGATCTTTTTGCTCGTAAAGTGATTGGTTGGTCGATGTCTTTATCACCTGATAGTCGGCTAACAGGCAAAGCTTTGTCGATGGCTTATGAATCTCGTGGTAAGCCTAAAGGAGTCATGTTCCATAGCGATCAAGGTAGTCACTATACCAGTCGTAAATACCGCCAATTACTGTGGCGTTTTCAAATAAAACAGAGTTTATCTCGCAGAGGAAACTGTTGGGATAATGCACCGATGGAGCGCTTCTTTAGAAGTCTGAAAACGGAATGGGTGCCAACTGTGGGTTATCGTAGCTTCGCTGAGGCTCAACAAGAGATCACTCGCTACATCATTGGATATTACTGCCAACTCAGGCGACATCAGTATAACGGTGGTCTAACTCCCAATGAGTCAGAACGATTATATTGGGAAAACTCTAAAACCGTGGCCAATTTTAGTTGACCACTACAATGACCAAATAGTATCGATTAGTTATGAGAAAGATATTTCAATAAATCGATTGCACTATGATAAGAGGGAGCTTGCTGACTCATTATCTAATGCGGAACTTGACTTAATTCAGGGTATTCAAGATTTCATGTTAGAGAAGGTTAGTCAGTCACAATGGATACTTGAAGCATGTCCTACATCGAATATTTATATTGGCAGACTAAACAATTACCATGAACACCCGATTTTTAGATGGACGCCACCTAACAGAGAGAATCTCAACCCTGGTGGTAGTTCGAATAAATTCGGTATCAGGACGGGGGCTGTTCGCGTCTGTATCAATACGGATGACGCTGGTTTGATGCCTACAACACTAGAAAACGAGCATCGGGTAATTAAGCAGTGTGCTATGATTTATGAATCTGTTAGTGAATCCGACGCACATCAATGGATAGAGACTATCCGTCGAACTGGTGTTGAAGTTTTCCGCTCAAACCATCTCAACTGGTCAAATACAGTTTAGAATTATGTATAGAGAAGAAGCCTAATGGGCTTCTTCTTTTATACAAGTAAATTATTTACAGGGTCTTATTTGCTTATGACAACCCTTAGCTTAATACCACTGATTTCGTCAATATAAGCTTCAGTAGCTCCTAAAACTGATAGAATATCTTTAGAAATCAGAGGTTTTGAAATTGCTGGTTGAACGATAGCTACTCCAACTTTGAATGAGGCATATCTAGCAACTTTTGACAGATGGATTAGCTGTTCTAGCGTTCCTTTGTCTATACGTGATGCCTTCTCTTGACTTAATCTAACTCGCTCTCTATCGATTAATCTGTTGATCAGAGCTTCTTTGTTAGCAAACCATTTAATACTTTTCACAGCTTGCCCTGCCACTTGATAGATATCGTCTACTCGTGCTCCAGGCTTCGCTACGCCTCTCTTTTTAGTACAATATTTGCAGTGGTATAAATCTATAATTAGCTCGGAATCATCGTTATTTTTGATGGCTACAATATCAGCGATCTCTCCGCTACCATCGTCATCGAACACTAGATCGTAGTTATCTTTGATTTGTTGGATAGTATGGAACTGAATTGAGTGTGGGTGCCTTAGATGTGTTTGGGATTCCACCGAAATATCAACACCATCCCACAACCAGCCCTCAATATTGTTCAAGGAGTATAAGTATGCATACTCTTCATACGAATAGTACCTATATCCACCATCGATGATAGAGGTATCCTCTAAGAAGAAAGCGGGGGGATTTTCATCAAAGAAATCAGTCAATAGACGCTCCTCACTCCCTATGATTATGTATAAAGGTGTATCAGAGCTGTAAGTTACTTCTCCCTTGGCTGTAATGGTTGCAGAAACACCAAATGATCCGCGAGGAGTCGAGATGTCAAAGTGCCTGATGTTATCTTTATCATTAGTCTTATCTGATAAAGTTAGCTCGCAGTTGAATAATGTTTCCTCCCACTTACCATCACTTAGATATACTTTTCGGTCATTCTTGCGCAATAGCTCAACTGGCCATTCAACATTGAGTAACCTAAGTTCTGGGTATTCGGTTAACTCTTCACTTTGCATAGCCGTTTTCAATACTTGGTTAGTATCGATTGACTCATCTAAGATTTTTTTGCCAACGTTTTTGCACCAGTCGATCCATTGCTCCAGAGAATCGCTGTCCATTGACCAGACTTTACCCTTGTATGAACACCCGACGCTAACAAGTTTACCGTCCTCGTACCCTTTACCAAAAATATTGGATTTGATAGAACGTTTAGCTTCAATGTCTGGAATCTGATCATTGATTTCAGTTCCTGTATGCATAGAGTAGCGGAGACCTTTCTTGTTCTTGTTTAGACCAACATTTTGGAGCTTCAATCTCTTTAGTCCAGAAAGTGCACGAAATACCCGCTCTCCGTTTACTTGAGGAGCTCCATCCGCGATTAACTTTGCTAAACGCTTTACAAGACCATCCTTTGCAGATGAGTGGATAAAGAGTAACTTGTTTCGTTTATCTAAATAGGCGATATATAGATCCCAAGATTCGTCAAATAGTTCTTTAGAGCTTGACCATCCAACAGGAGCATATGATTTGACCGAAAAGACAAGGGTATCTTGCTCATCATTTAGAACGGAGTCATGAATCTGAAAATGCTTATTACCAAACTTATAGAAGTTTTCAGGTTTCCAAGTAGCTGCTCTTAAGTTAAATACGGTGGTACTTATACTAGGGGTTAGCCCCAAATCCAGCAGTTTACTTGGCTCTGAAAAGCCAGCCTTGAAATCTTGATACCTTAGCTCTGACGTTACCTTCTCACTGCTGATGTTACTGATGATACAATTCCAGTCGGAGTCTTCATTGTACAGTTCTTCAAGGCAGTCGTTCAGTTTAGGGTTGGCTATGTTAGCAACAAATTTTGCATCCCCGACTCCTTGCGTTGTTCTTGTGAAGCGTCCAGTAAACTGGAGCATTACATTGATACTCTTATGTGGATCATGAATCGCTGAAATTTTTAATTGAGGTAAATCGAACCCTTCCCCGAGCATATTGACACATACGATTATTCGATGTTTTCCCGCCTTGATAGCTTTAAGAACTTCGTCTTTGCGTTTTGCTTTACTTGTAATCAGAATAGGATTGAGCTCGGTCTCGTTTTTATAGTATTCAAATACTTGTGTTGCTCTTTTGATGTTGTTTGCTCTAGCCATCACTATGTGGTTAAGACCGTTCTTCAAGTCGGCCTTCAGTAAGTCAATGGCTTTCTGAGCAATCACTTTATCTGCTTTCTCTTCTACAAACTCTTTCACTGGATGAAATTCTATTGGCTTAAAGTAACCATCAAGTTGAGCTTTGCTAAGTGAATAGTTAAAAATAATCTTTCCGTCTACTCTAGAGCAATCCGTTCGAAAAGGAGTTGCGGTAAATTGAAACACTGGTTTGTCGGCAAACTGCGCTTTTATTCGCGCCCAAGTGCTCGCTGTTACATGGTGTGCTTCATCCACAACTAGATGAGAACATGCTTTTGTTAAAGCTTCTAAGGCATCCTTGTGGAACTGTGATAGTGCAGCGGCAGTAGCAATGATTACATTCGAGTTTAATAGTTGATTGATTTCGATGAGATCTTGAATACCGTGTTTTATAGTCGCAACAATAGGGTTCTCGAAGCTGTCATTAAGCATCCCTAGTTGTCTTAAGAGCCCAAGTTCTAAAAACTTTTTCTTGGTTTGTTCACGCAAGGCGTCAGAAGGCACAATAACTAGTGTTTTACGAAATCTACCCGCAACAACGATGGATAAAATAGTTTCGGTTTTCCCTGTACCTGTTGGCATAACAATAGTTGCAGCACTGCTAGCTTCGGATTTTTCGTAACCAAGTGCAGCATAGATACCGCCAATTTGGGGAGGGCGCAAACCTGGGATTTTTAGAGCTAAGTTTTCTTCTTTAAAGATAAAATTGTTTACACACCATGAAGTATAGATTTCGTCAGGTGATGGTTTTTTATCTGCCAAGCCTAACCAAGAAAGTTGGCTTTTTCCGACTAAGCTCTCTTTTACGATTCCCATTTTCGATTCCTTTAAACAAACACACAGATGCAACATGGTTATTTGTAACAAGGTGCATATTGGTGCCTGTTGCTAATGTAGTCAATTGAAAATGTTTAGATCTGATTAAGAATGCCCCTAATATTTTAGATACTTAGATGAGACTTGTCGTTCATCTGACTTCAACCAGTCCTCAACGAACACCTCAAACAGCGGGTCATCAATCAAGTCACAGGGCTTAGCGGTTACGTATTTATGACTTTGCGCTTCTGCTGAGACCAATCTCTCGTAGCCTTCTAAGTCACCTTTATCTAGGTATTTAGAAACTAATGCTGGTGGAGCAACTGCTCGCTCCACCTTTTTTTTCAAGTTAGTTTCCAACTTAGTTATCGGTTTTCAACTCGGTTATCAAAGTTTCCAACTTGGTTATCTGTGATCAATAGCTTAGTCCACAAAGCAAAAAGCGAACCTTGTAAGGGTTCGCTTTTGAATTATTGGGAATTAACCAACTTTATTAAGATAACCATCTTCATTAAATCGTTAACCAACTTAATTAGTTATCCTCAACAAAAAACTACTCTTCGTAGTTCTCAATGCCTGGGCATGAGCAGACTAGGTTGCGGTCACCGTAGACGTTGTCTACACGGTTCACGGTTGGCCAGTATTTAGAACGTTTAGTTGCAGCCGATGGGAAGCACGCGATTTCACGTGGGTATGGGCGATCCCATTGCTCTTCCATCAAGTCTACTTGTGTGTGTGGCGCGTTAACCAGAGGGTTGTTCTCTAGTGGCCATTCACCGTTCTTCACTTTAGACATCTCTTCACGGATGGCGATCATCGCGTCACAGAAACGGTCTAGCTCTTCCAGATCTTCCGATTCCGTTGGCTCTACCATCAGTGTGCCTGCCACAGGGAACGACATGGTTGGCGCGTGGAAACCGTAGTCCATCAAACGTTTTGCAATGTCTTCTTCGCTGATGCCTGTTTCTTCTTTCAGCGGACGAATATCGATAATACATTCGTGCGCCACGCGGCCATTGGTGCCACGGTAAAGAACAGGGTAGTGCGGGCGTAGACGCTCCATCACGTAGTTCGCGTTCAAAATCGCTACTTTGGTTGCTTCTGTTAGGCCATCTGCGCCCATCATTGCAATGTAAGCCCAAGAGATTGGCAGAATTGATGCACTGCCGAGATCCGCTGCTGAAACCGCGAACTCTTTCCCTTCCACACCGTTTTCGATGTGACCAGGTAGGAAAGGCGCTAGGTGCGATTTCACACCGATAGGGCCCATACCCGGACCGCCACCACCGTGTGGGATACAGAAGGTTTTGTGTAGGTTGAGGTGCGAAACGTCTGAACCGATAAAGCCCGGAGACGTTAGGCCAACCTGCGCGTTCATGTTTGCGCCATCAAGGTAAACCTGACCGCCAGCCGCATGAACCATTTCACACACTTCTTTCACTTGCTCTTCGTAAACACCGTGCGTTGAAGGGTAAGTGATCATGATGCTTGATAGGTTTTCTTGGTGTTTTTCGATTTTTGCAGCAAGGTCGACAAGGTCGATGTTGCCGTTTTCATCACATTTCACCACTACCACTTTCATCGAAACCATCGCAGCGGTTGCTGGGTTGGTGCCGTGCGCGGAGCTTGGGATCAAACACACGTTACGGTGACCTTCGCCACGGCTCTCGTGGTAACGCTGAATCGCGATAAGGCCTGCATATTCGCCAGAAGCACCGGAGTTTGGTTGTAGTGAGAACGCATCGTAGCCAGTGATTTCACACAGCTTCGCTTTGAGATCTTCAGCCAGTGCAGTGTAACCTGCGGCTTGCTCGATTGGCGCGAATGGGTGAAGCGCACCAAACTCAGGCCAAGTCACCGGGATCATCTCTGCCGCTGCGTTGAGCTTCATGGTACAGCTGCCCAGTGGGATCATGCCGTGAGTAAGCGAGAAGTCTTTGTTTTCTAGCTGTTTTAGGTAACGCATCATCTGTGTTTCACTGTGGTGAGTGTTGAACACAGGGTGAGTTAGGAAACGGCTAGTACGACGACACGCTTCTGGAATCGCTGCAAACTCGTTGCCTGCGATGTCGGTTGAAAGTGCGTTTACGCTCTCTTTCACATCGAAAATCGCGAATAGGGCGTCGATGTCTGCCACTGTGGTGGTTTCGTCAAAGCTGATGCCAATTTGGCCGTCAAGCAGACGCAGGTTGATGTCTGCTGCTTGTGCTTTGGCGTAAAGCGCTTGAGTGTTGTCACCGGTGTTAATGGTGATGGTGTCGAAGAACGCGTTATGCGCAAGCTCGTAACCGGATTTGGTTAGGCCTGCAGCAAGAATGGCCGTCATGTGGTGAGTGCGGCGTGCGATGGTGCGGATGCCTGCTTCACCGTGGTACACGGCAAAGAACGATGCCATGTTGGCAAGCAGGGCTTGCGCCGTACAGATGTTCGAGGTCGCTTTTTCGCGGCGGATATGCTGCTCACGTGTTTGCATTGCCATGCGCAGTGCTTGGTTGCCTTTGGCGTCGATAGAAACACCGATCACACGGCCTGGCATGGTGCGTTTGTGCTGTTCGCGCGTTGCCATGAAGGCTGCGTGTGGGCCACCGTAACCCATCGGTACGCCAAAGCGCTGTGCTGAGCCAATGACAACATCTGCGCCCATTTCACCGGCTGGCTTCACAAGTGCTGAAGCAAGGAGATCGGTCGCGACTGAAACCAGTGTTTTGTTGGCTTGTGCTTGTGCGATGACATCGGTGAGATCGCGTACTTCACCTGTTGTACTTGGGTATTGAAGTAGGGCACCGAAGGCTTCTGTTTGTCGTAGTGCATCAACATTGCCGATCACTACGTCAAAGCCGAAGTATTTCGCGCGAGTTTTGATCACTTCAATGGTTTGCGGGTGAACATCGTCTGCGACGAAGAAGACTTTGCTCTTGCTCTTACCTGCGCGCTGGCAAAGCGTCATTGCTTCTGCGGCGGCGGTGGCTTCATCGAGTAGAGAGGCGTTTGCGATGTCCATGCCCGTTAGGTCCATCACCATTTGTTGATAGTTCAACAATGATTCCAATCGACCTTGAGAAATTTCTGGTTGGTATGGCGTGTAAGCCGTGTACCAGCCTGGGTTTTCCAGTACGTTACGCAAAATAACGTTTGGCGTGAAGGTGTTGTAGTAACCTTGGCCAATGAAAGTGCGCTTAACTTGGTTTAAGTCAGCGAACTTTTTGATTGATGCCAGCATGTCTGCTTCGCTTTGCGCTTCGGCCAGTTGCATTGGCTTTTCTAGGCGAATTTGTGCTGGAACGGTTTGCGCGATCAAGGCATCTAGGCTTTCTGCGTTAATGGTAGAAAGCATTTTTTGTTGATCGGCGTGATTTGGTCCGTTGTGGCGACCAACGAACTCGTGTTGTGTGTTGAGGCTTTGAAGTAATTCAGTCATGGTCCTTTACCTTCAAGAGAGCTGCGAAAGCGCGAGCGCTAAAACACAGCCTTGAAAAAAAGCTGCCCACGGGAGGAGGCAGCTTTATATCAAAATTCCTTTATTAATCTTCTTCGATTGAGTTTAGGTACTCTTCTGCATCTTTCAGATTATCAAGCTCTGAAGGATCAGACAGTTTCACCTTAACAATCCAACCGCCTTCGTACGGTTCCTCGTTGATTAGCTCTGGGCTATCAGAAAGCTCTTCATTCACTTCAACGACCTCACCGGTCACTGGTGCGTAGATGTCTGACGCCGCTTTTACGGATTCAACCAGTGAAAAGCTTTCACCTGCTTCGATTTCTGCTTCAAGCTCAGGTAGCTCGACGAATACCACATCACCCAGCATTTCTTGAGCGTGCTCAGAGATACCGATAGTTACAGTGCCGTCACCGTTGTCGCGAACCCACTCGTGGCTTTCTGTAAACTTCAGTGTTTTGTCCATTGCATAATCTCCAAAATATCGTATTAGGATTTAAATTTGTGGTTACTGGTAAAGTGGGAAGCGTGAACAGAGTGCTTTCACTTCTTTACGCACGCGTTGTTCTACTTCTGCGTTGCCCTCTGGGTTTTCAACTAACCCGTCGAGAACATCACCAATCCAGTGACCTATTAATTTGAATTCTTCTGTGCCAAAGCCTCGGCTTGTACCCGCTGGCGTGCCCAAACGAACACCCGATGTAATCATAGGTTTTTCTGTGTCGAATGGGATGCCATTTTTGTTACATGTGATCCCCGCACGCTCTAGTGCTTCTTCTGCTTTGTTACCTTTCAATCCCTTAGGACGAAGATCAACCAGCATTAGGTGCGTGTCCGTTCCGCCAGTCACAATGTCACAACCGCGAGTTTGCAACACTTCAGCAAGAACTTTTGCGTTATTGATCACCGAATCGATATAAGTTTTGAACTCAGGACCGAGTGCTTCGCCAAACGCTACTGCTTTCGCTGCAATCACGTGCATCAGCGGGCCGCCTTGTAGGCCAGGGAATACCGCAGAGTTGATTTTCTTAATGATTTCTTCGTGATTGGTGAGGATCATGCCGCCGCGTGGGCCGCGTAGCGTTTTGTGTGTGGTGGTGGTCACCACGTGTGCATGAGGCAGTGGACTAGGGTGTGCGCCTGTGGCGATCAAACCCGCGATGTGCGCCATATCGACCATCAAAATCGCGCCAACTTCGTCAGCGATTTCACGGAACTTGGCAAAATCAATCACGCGAGGAATCGCGCTGCCACCAGCAATAATCATTTTTGGTTTGTGTTCTACCGCCAGTGCGCGAACATCATCGTAGTTGATTTCGAGCGTCTCTTTATCAACACCGTATTGAACGGCGTTAAACCATTTGCCCGAAAGAGCAGGGCGCGCACCGTGAGTTAAGTGGCCGCCTGCATCGAGCGACATGCCCATAATGGTGTCGCCAGGTTGCAATAGCGCCAGTTTCACCGCGCCGTTGGCTTGAGCGCCAGAGTGCGGTTGAACGTTTGCGTATTCGCAATTAAAAAGTTTTTTCGCGCGTTCGATAGCGATGGCTTCCACGGTATCAACGTGTTCACAACCACCGTAGTAACGACGGCCTGGGTAACCTTCTGCGTATTTATTAGTGAGGCAGGTGCCTTGCGCTTGCATGACCGCTTTAGACACGATGTTCTCAGAAGCGATCAATTCGATTTGTTCATTTTGACGAGTAAATTCGGCTTGAATACCAGCAAAAACGGCATCATCCGTTGCAGACAAGTTAGTCGAGAAAAAGTTTTCCAAGCTGTGATTTTGGTAATGACTATTCATGGTAGATAACCTTTCAATCATCCGTCGAATCGGCGTCTTTGCTTTACGATCCGACCGTCCTTTATAACAACCGTTTGGCGCTGTTTTTGTGATTTGTTTTCACACACCAAACAGAGTGAATTCCGTCCCAAATGGGTTAAAAAGGCCGCTGAATAGCATCAAATCCATTGTCTATTTCAAGCGGAAAAAGCATCTCTTCATCTAACAAGTCGGTAACATACCCGTTGTTCAGTGAACAATCAACAAAAATTTCCTATAGGAAACAGAGATTCGGATTTTGTTAACAGGAGCACGCTTTATTTAACTTGGTGGACTTTTCTCCACTTTACGCTTCATGCACAATGTTTTGTAAACAGGAAGCGTATAAGAAACATGAGGGATTTATGTCGGAAGAATTGTATGACGAGTACCCGTCCCTGACATTAGCGAAAGAATCGCAAGAGCAAAATATCGAGCCATTGAAGCTTGGCCAACGCATTAAAGAAGTGCGCTCACGCCTCGGTATTACGCTTGAAGAAGCCAGCCAACGAACCGGTTTGGCGCGTTCAACACTGAGCAAAATCGAGAACGAACAGATTTCTCCTACCTTTCAAGCAATGCAGAAACTCGCGCACGGTTTGAAAATTGATATGCCACAACTCTTTGAACCACCAAGGAAAAAGGTTGCGACTGGCCGTCGTGATATTACGTTGGCGGGGCAAGGGAAACCGCACCCAACACAAACGTACGAGCACGAACTGTTGGCCACTCAGCTGTCGAATAAAAAGATGATGCCGTTCAAAAGTGTGGTGCATGCGCGCACGTTTGAAGAGTATGGCGATTGGGTTCGTCACGATGGCGAAGAGTTCTTGTTGATCTTATCTGGCGCGGTTCAATTCTATTCTGAGTTCTATGAGCCTGTGGTTCTGAGCGAAGGCGACAGCGTCTATTACGATGCGAACATGGGGCATATGTTGGTCTCCGTTAGCGAGGAAGATGCGCATATTTTGTGGGTGACAGCAAAATAGTTTTAAAAAGATGTAAATTTCCTATAGTGAAAGCAAACGTTTGCTTTTGTTTAAAACAAGATTAGAATAGCGCCGCTCTGATGATAATTCCCTCAATGCGGCGCTTTTTTTGTGGTTGCTTAATGTGATTAAATTGTTAAAAGTCACATTTTGAGCAGGACCCAGTAGGTTGAACGTGCAAATTAGCACAACACGTGTTTATTATTGGAAACACAGTTTCCTTTGAGTGGAAATCTGGACAATTAATTGCTGATAGATCGCTGTGATGGGTCTAGCTAATGGAGACGAAAATGACTCAAGAACACTCAGACCAAGTACTACTTAAAACACCACTTCACGCATTGCACATTGAAGTGGGTGCGAAAATGGTGCCATTCGCTGGTTACGACATGCCAGTTCAATACCCGTTAGGTGTGAAGAAAGAACACTTGCACACGCGTGAAGCGGCAGGCCTGTTTGATGTGTCTCACATGGGGCAGCTAAGACTGCACGGTGCGGGCGCAGCAGCGTTTCTTGAGTCGCTGGTTCCAGTGGATATCGTTGATTTGGGTGAAGGCAAACAGCGTTACGCGTTTTTCACCAACGAGCAGGGCGGCATTATGGATGACCTCATGGTGGCTAACCTGGGTGATCATCTGTTTGTTGTCGTCAATGCTGCATGTAAAGAGCAAGACATCAACCATCTGCAAGCACATATTCCATCAGACGTTGAACTTGAAATCATTGATGATCGCGCACTGCTTGCTATTCAAGGTCCAAAAGCGGTTGAGGTGTTGAGCCGCTTCCAACCTGCCGTGGCTGAGATGCTGTTTATGGACGTGCAAAAGCTTGAATTGCTTGGCGTAGAATGCATCATCTCTCGCAGCGGCTATACTGGAGAAGACGGCTACGAAATTTCTGTACCAGCAGACAAAGCAGAAGCGCTTGCTCGTGCATTGACCGCGGAAGAAGAAGTCGAATGGATCGGTCTTGGTGCACGTGATTCGTTACGTCTAGAGTGTGGTTTGTGTTTGTACGGTCATGATCTTGATGAAACCACCACGCCAGTAGAAGCCAGCCTATTGTGGGGCATTCAGAAAGTTCGCCGCGCAGGTGGTGAGCGTGAAGGTGGCTTCCCAGGGGCAGACATCATCCTTAAGCAGATCGAAACGAAGGATGTGTCTCGCAAGCGTGTTGGTCTGGTTGGTCAAACAAAAGCACCAGTCCGCGAAGGTGCAGAGCTGTTTGATGGAGAAGGTAATAAAGTGGGTGTAGTAACCAGTGGTACCGCAGGTCCAAATGCGGGCAAGCCAGTTTCCATGGCTTATCTACGTTCAGACCTAACGGAAATCGGCACTGAAGTGTTTGCTGAAGTTCGTGGCAAACTGCTACCAATGACGGTAGAGAAAATGCCGTTTGTACCACAACGCTACTACCGTGGTTAATGAGGCGTTGAGCTAAGTTACCGCAAATAAGACGTTTATTTTTGCGAATAATTGGCACCGCGCTTCTAACATAGGGGCGCGGTGTTATGTTTTCAGCACAATCTTTAGCGAAGTTTTCCTTCCTTTCTGTACTTTTCTCCGCAGCGACAATGGCGGGTGAAGTGGAAAGCCGCATCGTCAATGGCACGGTCGTTGATGTAAACCGATACGCCTCCTTTGCCAGTCTTTTCTACGATTCCCTTGAATACGATGGCGGTTACTACTCCGGTGCTTCTTGTGGAGCCACCATTCTCGATGTCGACCATGTGCTAACGGCTGCCCATTGTGTGGAAGAGTTGGGCTCATTGGCGCTGTTTCTGGTGGTGGTGCCGCAGCTTCAAGATGAAAACGACTATCCGTTTGGTAACATTCAGCGCCACCGAGTAGCGAAAATTTTCTATCCCGATAATTTCTCAAACAGTTCTTCCACGCTGTTTCCAAACGACATTGCCATTCTCAAGCTAGAAACGTCGATGAATATTGATTCGGTCAATGACGTGATTAGACGTCCGCAAAATGAGGTGTACCGCAATGCCTCGGAAACTTTCTTTGCCGTAGGTCATGGCAATACGCGCTCTGGCTTTGACAGCGAATCGCAACTGCAAGAAACACCACTTACGTACATCAGCAACACCCAATGCGCCAATGTGTTTTCCGCCGGAAATTATCTGTCCAGCAAGCAGATCTGTTTTGATGGCGATTTTAGCCAAAGTAGCCAATTGAAAAACAGCACATGTCAGGGTGATTCCGGTGGGCCAGTGTATTGGGAGAACAATGGGGTGATGATGCAAGTGGGCGTAACCAGCTTTGGACCGAATATTTGCGGCGATCCCAATTGGGCCGTGACGTCGGTGTTTACCGAAATTACTGATTACGCCGGATGGATAGACAGTGTATTGGCAGGCAATGAAACGGCAAAAGTGACCGTGACGGAACAGATGCGATTGGATTACATGAATGGCGACACGGGCAGTGTCGATGACACAGGTTCATCTGGCAACAATGAAGAGGCCCCAATGAGTTTCGGCAGTTCCTCGGGGGGCGGCGCAGTAGGGCTATGGCTGTTGATGTGCTACCTACTGCATGCCTGTTTGACTCGTGTTCGGGAGTCTATTTTTCGCTGAAGCGTTCTAAGGAGTGAGATCTTCAATTGGGCAGAACATATCGATGACGATATCGTTCAACTTCGCTGGGTGAATCATTTGCGCTTTTTCAACACCAAACTGGTTCGCCATGATGGTATTAAACAGCTCCCAATGATTGATCAGCATTTGATCACGGTTCTCTGCATCGTCAGGCCACGTCTCTTTCATCATCGGAGCGAGTGTGATGGCACCATGAGCAAAGATCAGCATCTGCCATTTGGATTCCCATTGATCGATGGGTGTTTCTGGGTATTCCACGTTGTAGTCGGCAAATAGCTTGGTAAAAATTTCAGCGAACTCGTCTTTTGATCTGAGGAAGTATTGCAGTAGGGCGTCGTCACCTTGGCGGATCGCATCGGCAATCATTTGGATTGGGTGAGGATTGACCAAAGCAAAGGCAAGCATGCGCACCATAAACAGATAAATTTTTCGGTTTGATGGCATATCTTTTGGCATTTGGTTGATGAGTTCAGCCATGTAGAGTTGCAAAAACTCGTCCATACCATCACTGACGGCTTGCCAAATCTTCTCTTTGCTACCGAAGTGGTGGCGAATCAAACTGTGTGACACGCCTGCCTTCTCACTGATGTTTCGCAAAGAGATGCGCTCGTAACCCAATTCGCAGAACATATCGGCTGCTACTTTAAGGATCATGCACTTAGTTTGCTCGGCCGCTTCGGCACTTCTTCGACCTTGCTTTCTTTCAGTCATCGTTCGAGTTTTCTCAGATATCCATCAACGCGCCTATTTTTACCAGAAACGAGAGAATTTGACCAATTCTTATATTGTCCACATGGAAAATATATTGATCATTTTTTGATTCTCCATATACTGCACGCCTGTATAGCAAAATAAAGAAACGGAGAATCTCAGTGCGCAAACCCCAGATAACACGCACGTCTGTCGCTGTTGTGGTGATGCTTGGTCTATCAACACTGCTGACGGGCTGTGACAAAGCCATATCGGAGCCTGCCGATCCTCTGATCAAACCCGTTAAGTTACTGGCGGTGGACGATCTGAGCGCTGCTGAATCGGATGCCTTTTTAGCGCGAATCGACGCAACGTATCGCGCTCAGCTCTCTTTCCAAGTGGGCGGTGAAATTAAGCAATTATTGGTCAAGATGGGGGAAGAGGTGAGCCAAGGTGATGTTTTGGTGACGCTTGACCCGAAAGATTTGCAATTGGCACTTAACGCTGCTCAGGCACAATACTCACTGGCGAAGACGGAATGGCAACGCGCCAAGCAACTGTATGAGAAAAAACTCGTCAGCGCCGATAGCTATGATCAGCAAGAAACCCAATACAAAGCGGCGCTAGCCAATTGGGAACAAGCCAAAACCGATCTCAGTTACACCAAAATTCACGCGCCTTTTGATGGTGTGGTTTCTTACACCTATGTCAAACCTCATCAAATGGTGGCGGAAAAACAAGAGATCCTCAATCTTATTGACAACAGTGTGTTGGATGTGTCGTTTGCATTGCCTGTGACCTATGTTGAATCGCTTTCTCTGGCGGCGCTCAAACATGCTGAGATGTGGGTGACGATGGACAGCGAACCCAATAAGCGCATTTCTGGTCAGTTTAAAGAGATCTCAACTCGACCAAACCCAGACACAAACAGCTACCAAGTGATCGTCACCATCGACAGACCCGAAGATCGCAACTTGTTAACGGGAATGACGGGGCAAGTCCACATTGCCAAGCAAAACCTCTCAAACGCGGTGATGCTGCCAAATGCTGCATGGGTGACAAAACAAGCCTCGCAAGGAGAGGTGTGGGTGATGGACAGTGAGACGCAGCAAGTTAACAAAGTAACGCTCTCTTTAAATGCTGAGGGAGGCGTGGAATCTGGCCTCGACAGCAGTGACTACGTGGTCATTGCGGGGGTTGAGCGTTTAGTGGAAGGCCAAGTGGTGAAAGCTTGGGTACGCGAGGAGGGCATTTAATGAAACGTCCTTTATTACTACTTTCGGCAATCACGTTGGCCGTGCTGACAGGGTGTGATTCCCAGCCACAGTCGTTTAATGAACCGCCGTTGTACGTTTCAACGGTTTCTGTTGATGCGCCGGTTAAGAGCCAGTATCGCACCTTTAAAGGCCAAGTTGTGCCTGCCGAGCAAACACCGATCGCTTTTCGCCGCGCCGGAGAAATTCAGCATGTTTTGGTCAACGCGGGCGATCTCGTCAAGCAAGGTCAGATGATCGCTAAGCTTGATGACAGCAAAGAAAAACAAGCAGTGAACGATGCACAAGCGCAATACAACTTGGCAATTCGTCAGCTGAAACGTGGTAACGAGCTCTACGCCAAACGGATGATTTCTAACGCGGAGTTAGATGCGCTCACTGCGAGCAAAGCATTGGCAGAAGCCAATTTTTACAACGCAACAAACCAACTCAACTACACCCGATTGTTTGCCCCGTTCACCGGTAAGATCTCGGACGTGTACAAAGAACGTTTTGAGCGTATCGCGATTGGTGAGCCGATCGTCAGTTTGTATCAAAACGACAAGGTGTACGTGCGAATTGAGTTGTCCGACAACGTGTTAGCTTTGGTGAACCCGAACACACAAAGTATGGATTACCAGCCCCAAGCGACGTTTTCTGGCGTGCAGAAAACGTTCGCACTCAATTATTTGGAACACACCAGTGAACCGAATGCGCAAACCCAAACTTACCAAATGTACTTATCGATGCCACAGCCGTTGCAGCAAAGTGAGATCCTGCCTGGTACCAGTGTCAGCGTGCTGGTTGATATGGCGGCAGCGGGCATTACCGCCATTGATGGCTACACCATTCCGATGACAGCACTGCAAGCGGGAAGTCATGAAGGGGAGTTCTTTGTTTGGAAATTAAATGGTGACGCGGTCACTAAAGTGCCTGTGGCCATTGAACAAATCCACGGCGATGGGGCGATTGTCTCATCGGGAGTGGCACAAGGTGATGTGTTGGTGAACTCGAATTTACGCAAGTTGCGCGAAGGCAAACACGTGGATGTGGTAGAGAAGGAACAAGAATGAGCATTGCGGAATATTCCATCAAGAACAAAGTCATCAGTTGGCTGTTTATCGTTATTCTCGCCATTGGCGGGGTCACGTCATTCTTAGAATTGGGGCGTTTGGAAGACCCTGCGTTCACCATTAAAGATGCGATGGTCATTGCTACGTACCCAGGCGCGACGTCGAAAGAGGTTGAAGAAGAGCTGACTTATCCGCTCGAGAAAGAGATCCGCAAGCTGCCTTACATCGATAAGATCACGTCCACCTCATCGAATGGTTTGTCGCAAATCATGGTGAGCATGAAGATGGATTACGGCCCTGACGAGCTACCCCAAATCTGGGATGAGATGCGCCGTAAAATCAATGATCTGCAACCCTCGTTACCGCAAGGTGTTCAATCTCTGCAAATCATTGATGATTTTGGTGACGTATACGGCGTGATGCTGATGCTTACGGGCGACGATTACGATTATGTGGAACTGAAACGCTACGCAGATCAACTGACTCGTGAGCTTGAACTGATTGATGGTGTGGGCAAAGTGGACATCGCAGGCGATCAACAAGAGCAACTCTTTGTTGAAATCTCCCTCGATCGTCTTGCCGCGCTCAACCTAGATATGAACGTCATTTCCGGTTTACTCAATAAGCAGAATAATGTGGTTTCTGCCGGTGAAGTGATGGTCAATGGCGAGAGTTTGATGATTCGCCCAAGCGGCACGTTGAACACCGTCGACGCGCTTGAAAATTTGATCATTCATGGCCGCGATACTGGGAATCTTATTCGCTTAAAAGACGTGGCGACCATTACTCGCGGTATTCAAGAAAAGCCCGATAATGTGCTGTTGTTTAACGGCAAGAAAGCAATCAACATTGGCGTTTCATTTGCGTCAGGTGTGAATGTAGTGGAAGTGGGCCAGCGTATTGAAGCGGAACTGGCCAGCCTAGAAAGCATCAAGCCAGCAGGCATCGACATGAGCTATTTCTACAATCAGGCACAAGAAGTGGATGATTCAGTGAAAGCCTTTGTGATCAGCCTAGCGGAGGCGGTGGCGATCGTGATTATTGTTCTGCTGTTCACCATGGGGCTTCGTAGTGGGGTGATCATCGGCTTGGTGTTGCTGCTGACGGTATTCGGCACCTTTATCTTGATGAATCATTACGACATTGAACTGCACCGAATCTCGCTAGGGGCGTTGATTATCGCCCTAGGTATGCTGGTGGATAACGCCATTGTGGTGGTGGAAGGGATCTTGGTGGGCCTAAAGAAAGGGCGCACAAAAATCCAAGCCGCGACCGACATTGTGAAACAAACTCAGTGGCCATTGTTGGGGGCGACCGTGATTGCCATCACTGCGTTTGCGCCGATTGGCTTATCACAGGACGCAACAGGTGAGTTCATGGGGTCGCTGTTCTGGGTTTTGTGTTTCTCGCTGTTCTTAAGCTGGATCACCGCCATCACACTGACACCGTTTCTGGCGGATCTGCTCTTGAAAGAGCAAGACAAAACGCTCGCTGCCGATGAAGAAGACCCATACAAAGGTTGGTTGTTTGTCGCATTTGGTGCGTCGCTAAAGTGGGCGTTACGTTTTCGTTGGCTGACGGTCGCAGGCATGGTGGCCTTGCTCGTTGGCGCGGTAGTGGCGTTTGGTCATGTTAAGCAGCAGTTCTTCCCGCCATCGAACACGCCGATGTTTTACGTGGATATGTGGATGCCAGAAGGGACGGACATTCGTGAAACCATGAAGCAAGCCAGTGAAGTGGAAAGTTACATTCGCCAACAAGCAAACATCGACTTTGTATCAGCATCGATTGGTCAGGGCTTGCAGCGATTTGCATTAACCTATGAGCCGGCCAAGAACTACGAAGCGTATGCGCAATTTCAAGTGCGAACAACGGATCGCGACACCATGTTTGTGCTGCTTAACGAACTGGATAGCCGCTTAGCCAAAACTTTTGATAAGCCAACCTTCCAATTAAAGCTGATGGAGTTTGGCCCATCGCCGGCATCTAAGATTGAAGCGCGCATCACTGGCCCAGATCCACAAGTGCTTAGAGCGTTGGCGGTTCAAGTGGAAGACATTCTCCATACCGATCCGGGTGCTCGTAATATACGCCATGATTGGCGTGAGCGAACGAAGCAAATCGTGCCGATTTTCAACGAATCGAAAGCGCGCCGTTTAGGTATCTCAAAAGAAGATTTGTCGAGCACCTTGCAGATGAGTTTTGGTGGCAGCACATTGGGTCTACTCAGAGATGGCACACACATTTTGCCGATTATGGTGCGATTGCCAGAAACAGAACGAGTGGACTTTGAATCGCTACAAAACGTCAGCATCTGGAGCCCATCGTTGCAAAGCTACATTCCGGTTGATCAAATCATCGATGGTGTGACTTTAGATTGGGAGGAGCCGTTAATACAACGCCGCGACCGTAAACGCACGTTGACCGTGTTGGCTGACCACGACGTGCTAAGCGAGGACACGGCAGCAAGTTTGTTTGCCCGCGTGCAACCTAAAGTGATGGCGCTGCCTATCCCACATGGCTATGAAATCACGTGGGGTGGGGAATACGAATCATCGAAAGATGCGCAAGAAGGGCTGTTTGGTTCACTGCCAATGGGCTATTTGTTGATGTTCATCATAACCATGTTGCTTTTCAATTCGTTCAAAAAACCGTTGGTGATTTGGTTCACGGTGCCGCTGTCTATCATTGGTGTGGCGTTTGGCTTGTTAGCCACCAACATGCCGTTCAGTTTTACCGCTTTTCTTGGCCTGTTGAGCCTTAGCGGTATGATTCTGAAAAATGGCATTGTGTTGCTGGATCAGATCAATCTGGAACTCGATTCAGGGAAAGATCCGTATCTTGCCATCATCGATAGCGCGGTGAGCCGTGTTCGCCCTGTAAGCATGGCGGCATTGACCACCATACTTGGTATGATTCCGTTGGTGTTTGATGCGTTCTTTGGTTCTATGGCCATTACCATCATGGCAGGCTTGGGTTTCGCGACGGTACTAACCTTAGTCGTCGTGCCCGTTATGTTTGCTATTTTGTTTGGCATTAAGCCGGCAAAGTCTTAACCCGACTTACCAATGGCACAATTCTATCGATAAAAAATGGGGCAGTGTGACTGCCCCAAATCGTTTTTCCGCATTGTTTTTGCTTTCTTGTTCCGTGTAAGAGTCAGAAATTGTTCTTTTATGCGGTTTCCTAGCTTTCAACCAAACGTTGTTGAAGGCTTAGAACTTGTAAGAAACACCTGCGTAAAGTGAACCAAGCACGATGTTGATGTCATCACGTGGGCCGTTATCGAACATAAAGCTGTCCACTTCGTAGGCTACGCGGAAGTTGAGGCTTTCAATTGCTTTTGGTGAGTATTCGCCACCCACACCAGCGCGGAATGAGGTTTCTGTCTTTGATAGAGGACCAAAATCGAGTTCAGTGCGGCCAAGGCCCACTGTTGCAAAAGGACGCCATCCACTATCAAAGGTGTAACCAAGATTTGCCATCAACGCGATGCTTTCTGGTTTTACCATGTGGCGGTCTGCGTCGTCTTTACTGTAAATATCGCCGTAACGCGTGTATTGCGCTTCGATTGCCACAATGCGGTTGAACTGGTAACCACCGTACAGTTTGTACGTTGAATCGTTTGATTTTAGGTTTAAATCGTTTGTGCCCACACCATCGTCGAATGCGGTTGTCGTACCGATACCACCACCTAGATAGAAACCAGAAACATCTTTCTTCTCGATGTCGTTGGTGTTTGCCTGCGCAAATGCAGAGACAGCAGCTAACAAAAATACAGCTTTTTTCATTTTGTAATTCACTCTGTTACGTTCAATAAAACGGTGTGCATTATAAGGCGCGACTTATGCGATACAAGTCTTATTATTGATACAAGTGATAGAAAGGTTGTTTACATCAATAACCTCCGCACCCTATGCGGCGTATATTATAAGTTGCTGATTTAACTGAAAAGTATTGATATGTATGGTTTTGTCATTACGGAGGAGGCATAAAAAAACACCTCCGCAAGGGAGGTGTTGAAAGCCAAATTCGAGGGGGAACTGGCATCAAGGTAAGGATAAAACTTAGGCCGTTGCTGCTTCTTTTGCTTCAGCACGATTCTTCAGGAAGGCATAACCAAAACCGGTTAATGCGGTACCTGCGGCGATGGCTACTAGGTACATCAGTACTGGAGTAATCGCGTTTGGAATCAGCAGTACAAACAGACCGCCGTGAGGTGCCATCAATTTAGCACCAAACAGCATGGATAGGGCACCGGTTAGTGCGCCACCAGCCATACAAGCAGGGATGACACGCATTGGGTCTTTCGCTGCAAAAGGAATGGCACCTTCAGAGATAAAGCATAGACCAAGGACAAAAGAGGCTTTGCCTGCTTCGCGCTCGCTTGGTTCAAACTTGTCTCTCGCTAGGAAAGTCGCTAGGCCCATACCCAGTGCAGGTACCATGCCTGCTGCCATGATGGCTGCCATTGGTGCATAAGTTTGAGAAGCCAGTAGACCAACACCAAAGGTATAAGCCGCTTTGTTTACTGGGCCACCAAGGTCGAAACACATCATTGCGCCAAGAATCACACCCAGCAGCACTGCGTTCGCTGAGCCCATATTGTTGAGGAATTCTGTCATCGCGGACATGATGCTGGAAACCGGGCCACCTACGATGTAAATCATTGTGAGACCAGTGAACAAGCTCGCAATGAATGGGATGATCAAAATCGGTTTGAGTGCTTCCATTGATTGTGGCAGTTGCACTTTATCTGCAATGAATTTCGCTGAGTAGCCGGCAATAAAGCCCGCCGCGATACCGCCAAGGAAACCAGCGCCAGTTGAGCTTGCCAGCATACCGCCAATGAGACCTGGTGCCAGACCTGGGCGATCTGCAATTGAAAACGCGATGAAGCCAGCAAGAACGGGAATCATCAGTGCGAAAGCGGAGCCCCCACCAATGGTCATGAGTGCCGAAGCCAATGTACCTTCTTCTTTAAACGCTTCGATACCGAAAACGAAAGAGAGAGCGATGATCAAACCACCTGCCACGACCACAGGAAGCATGTGAGAGACGCCTGTCATCAGGTGCTTATAAACGCCTTTTTTCTCTTCAGAAGCGTTGCTGCTACCTGTAGAAGCAGTGTGTTGATAAACCGTTGCTTGAGCGAACGCTTTGTCCATCTCTTCGCCTGTTTTCTTCAATGCTGGGCCTGTCTTGGTGCGGTACATCAGTTTGCCGTTGAAGCGATCCAGTGGCACTTCGATATCTGCTGCAATGATAACCAGATCCGCGTCAGCAATTTCTTGCTCGGTTAGCTGGTTTTTCGCGCCCACAGAACCGCGCGTTTCCACTTTAATTTGGTGGCCACGACGTTTGCCTTCTTCCTCTAGAGCTTCTGCCGCCATAAAGGTGTGTGCAACGCCCGTTGGACAAGCCGTGATGGCGACAATTTTCTTCGCCGCAGTTTGCACTGTGGGTTGAACACCTGCGCTGGCTTGCAGCAGTTGCGCTTTCTCGACCGCGCTTTGTAAAAAGGCGATGGCGTCGCTGGTGACCGCGCTGATCTCTGAGCGATACAGTTTTTTGCCAACGAAACGACTTTCATCGATAGGGGTATTGGCAGCAATCACAACCACATCCGCGTCCGCAATTTGCTGCGCAGAGAGTGGTGTGGTCGGCATGACGCTCGATTGACATTCAATCGATGCATCCCAGTTGAGGCTTTTCGCTGCTTGTTCGAGTAATCCCGCAGCGATAATGCTGTTTGCTACGCCGCTAGGGCAGGCAGTAATAATCGCAATTTTCATAGTAGTAACCTTATGTCTCTTAGCTTGCGATAGCAGAGTTCTGCACGTCGTCAAGCGATTGAACTTGCGTTCTTTGTTGTATGCTTTCCAGCTCTTGCTGGCTGGTTAATCCCACGCCAACCTGCGTGACCGCCATCGCGGACAGTGCAGTGGCAAATTTCAGTAAATCCATTTTTGGCATTTGTTGCATGTGGCCCCAGCATAAACCGGCCACTAAGGTGTCGCCTGCGCCAACGGTGCTCACCACCGACATTCTTGGTGGCATGGCGCGTAGCCATTGACCGTCATGAAGCCACATCACACCGTCCGCCCCCATAGAGACAACGATGTTGGCGATGCCTTTGTTGGCAAGGCTCTGTGCGGCATGCTGGCATTCGTCAGCGCTGTGCAGTGCTTTTCCCACGAACTCGCTGAGTTCTTCGTCATTGGGTTTGATCAGCCAAGGTGCGGCGTCGAGTCCCGCTTTTAGCGCGGCTCGGCTGCTGTCAAACAGCACTTTCTTGCCTGCATTTTGCAGTAACGCTATCCACTTTGCGCACTGCTCTGGCGTCACACCTTGAGGTAGGCTGCCGGCAAACACAAAGTAATCGTGATCCGTCATCAGGCGAGTTAAGCGCTGCTCAAACTCAACGATGTCTTGTTCGTTCACCGTGACGCCAGGGAAGTTGATGTCGTTGACTCGGCCATCGGCTTCGACCAATTTGACGTTGATGCGCGTTGCGCCTTCGACGCGCACAAACTGATCGCTTGCACCGATATCGGCAAACAGTTGGCTAAACATTTCAGGGTTATCTTTGCCAAGAAACCCTGTCACAGTGACTTGTGCACCGAGGTCGCTCAACACCTTCGCGACGTTTACCCCTTTGCCAGCCGCGTGTAAGCTGCTGTGATTCACAAGGCTGACAGAACCAATGTTTAACTGCTCTAGTGATCCTGTTAGATCCAGCGCGGGGTTCAGCGTAATAGTGACAACTTTGTTGGTCATTTGAGTGGTCATAGCAGCACCTTAACCTTCACCAAGACCAGAGGCGATCGCTGCGCCAATTGCTTCAAGTGCTTGAGAAGCATCTGGGCCTTCGGCGGTAAATTGCAGTTGGTGACCGTGTTTCACGCCAAGCGCGATTACTTTCATTAAGCTTTTCGCGTTGACTACTGAGCGGTCGCCATCTAAGTTTGCCACTTTGATGGTGGATTCAAATTTCTTCGCTTCTGCCACTAACATGGCACCAGGGCGCGCATGCAGACCGTGTGCGTTTTTGATTTTAAATACCGCGGTATTGTCAGACGTTGCTGGCTCTTGAGAGGTATTTGCAACCCTTTCACCATTCAGCATGGCAATCACTTGTTCGGCATTCGCGCTGAGTAATGTCTCTTGTTTACCTTGATAAACCAGTTGAGTTAGGTTGGTGAGTATCGCTTGGTGCGCGTTGTTGCAAGCGCCAAATGCCAGTAAGCCTTTTACGGGTGTGCCTTGATACTCACAATCGTTCGCGGTCGTCACAAATGACACGGCAGTGCGAGTGACGCTGGCATCGCTCCCAACAAGCCACAAACCTTTGCCCAGATGTGTCGGGGTTTTGGTGACGAGATCTGCCACAAATGGGCTGCCTGCATTACCGCTGTTTTTAATCAAACCACCGGCAACCGCGCTCATTTGGATCATGTCGCTGGCAGGGAAGAGCAGTTGGATGCTGGCGGCATCGAAGTCGGCTTCAAGTTGAACTTCGCCATTCAACAAAGCAATGATCTCTTGTTCCGTTGTGGCCTGCTGCAAACGCGTTTCTACGCCGTCTGCACTGAGCACTTTAGTCAGTTGCTTGAGAATGCCTAAGTGTTCGTCGGATTTCGCGGCGATTCCAATCGCAAGGTAAACCTTGTTGCCATCGCCCCAATCAACGCCGTGAGGAAAGTGATGTACGGCCACCCCGGTGTTTTGCACCAAATCGCGCGTGTCGGTCGTGCCATGAGGGATGGCAATGCCATTACCCAAAAATGTGGAGTTTTGCGCTTCACGGTTGAGCATGCCTTCAACGTAACCTTGCTCAACCAATCCTTTTGCGGTGAGAGCGGCAGCGATGCTTTTGATCGCATCAAGTTTGTTGTCGGCGCTCTGCTGGAGCGTAATATCTGATGAAGTTAATTTGAGCATGTTGCCTTCTTAGCGTATCGCGTCGTCATTTCTCTCGGTTCACTTGTTTCTCTACGGTGTGAGAGGTCTTCTTTGTTTAAGAAGTCTGCTTTGCTTAACAGACTGTCTTTGCCTAAAAACGTCTCTGCCTAAAAGCGCCTTTGGTTAAAAGCACACCCTTAGATTTGGAGCGTTAAGCACTTTCACAGCGTTGCTTAACTGTTGCTTAACTTAAGCTGAACCGATTCAGCAATTGGTTTAAAAAAATTCAGCAAACGGCACTTTTATTTACAACGTGGACACGGCCAACGAGTTCAATACCGAGAATGCTGTTCAATTCGACAAAATCATTCAATTAGGTGATGTATGTCTATTTGCAGATTTTGCTGAATCCTTTCAGCTTTTATACTGAATCGATTCAGCGTATAATTCAACAGACGCGAAGATCTGGAATTCGAATCTATGATCAGGCGCACAGATTAGGGTAGGTAATATGACACTGGATGAAATAGCCAAGTTGGCAGGTGTTTCGAAAACAACGGCAAGTTATGTGATCAATGGTAAGGCGCAAAAATACCGCATCAGCGAAAAAACGCAGATGAAAGTGATGGCGGTGGTGGAGGAATACAATTTTCGTCCCGATCACGCAGCATCGTCACTTCGAGCAGGAAACTCGCGCTCGTTTGGTTTGATCATTCCGGATTTAGAAAACACCAGTTATGCACGCCTTGCTAAGTTGCTTGAACAAAATTCACGAAAAGCGGGGTATCAAATCCTGATTGCCTGTTCTGATGATGATCCTGAAACAGAGCGTAAGGTAGCCGATGCTTTAGTGAGCCGACGCATTGATGCGCTGTTTGTCGCAACCAGTATGGCGGATGCCAATGAATTTTATCTGGCAATGCAAAAGTCAGGCACGCCGGTGATTGCGCTCGACCGTCCGTTAGACGATGAATATTTCAGTTGTGTCGTCAGTGAAGATTTTGGTGCGGCGTTTGAGCTGACATCCTCTTTAATGAGTGATGAAATTCAAACTCTTGGGCTGATTGGTGCGTTGCCCGAGTTGAATATTTCACGCGAACGCCACCAAGGTTATCTTTCTGCGGTGAAGAAAATGGGCAAACAAGCACAATCGGGCTACGGTGAGCACTTTTACCGCGAAGAGGGCTACCGCATTATGCACGAGTGGCTGTTGGCAGACACCATTCCGGATGCGATTGTGACCACTTCGTACACTTTATTAGAAGGGGTGTTGGACGTGCTATTGGAACAGCCACAACTGGTCAATAAAGTTAAACTGGCCACATTCGGCGATAACCGCTTGCTGGATTTCTTACCGTTTAAAGTGAACTCACTGCCGCAACAATTTGAATTGATCGCTGACAGCGCGCTGGAGTTGGCACTCAATGCTTCAGCGAAACGCTACAAACCGGGCGTTGAATTGATCCCACGTAAAATTGTGCGTCGCTTTTAAATCTAATCGCGATGTAAGCTACTGATTAGGCGTCCAACGCATCGATCGTGACAGCAACAAACGCATGGTCACTGGCAAATTGGTCAACCTCAAAACTGGGGTTGACCAAATGCTTATCCCAAACGACAAGATTGGTGATTTTTCCCCTTTGCTGCGCGTTTTGTTGAGCAAATTCTTCAGAGAGCAACAGATAATCGAGAATCAAACCTTGGCTGCCGTGATAGTGAGTCGCCTTTTGCGCTTCATCGGTGAAAATAGGCTGTTCGAGTAGCCAATCCCGCACGTCTTTCAATAAGGGTGTATTGCTTTCATCAATGAGCGGCTTAAGTTCGGTGCTGTTTATATTGGCGTTAAAATCGCCCATGATCACCATCGGACGAGCATGGCTGGCGTAAATTTTCTTGATGTATTGGCTGAGCAGCACGGCTTCCCAACCTCGTTGCACGGTGGATAACCAACTGCCAACCGGATCAGAAGGTGGCGTATCTTCCGCTTTGTCGACCTGCTGCGTTTGCCATTGGGTTGGGCGTTGCGATTTAAGGTGCAGAGTGATGACATCGCATAGCCCAATGATGGGCAATTCAATAACCGCGTGCAGGGGCCGTCGACTAAATTCTTTATCACCAGTGACGTCGTCACTATTTTCTGAATGTTCCCCTAGGCAATCCCCAAAGCGAACCAAACGGCTTTCAATCACTGGCCAACGAGAAGCTATCGCCAAGACGGGTTTGGAATAGATAAACTCGTCGGTGACATGAGGCGTATCGAGGCAGACAAAATATGGGTAGCCCAACTCGCTCGTCAGAGTGTTGAGCGCGTCCGGACTGAACACTTCTTGAAAGGCAACCACATCTGCGTTCATTGCTCGTAACTGCTGTGTGAGCCAAGTGGTTTTCTTGTTCCATTCGTAGTCGGTAAGAATGTTGCTGAACTCGTAATAAGCTCCAGGAGGAGCGAGAAAATTAAATAGGTTGCAACTGGCAATGGTAATCAAAATGCGGAGTTCCTAGTCGACGTAACTGCTGATGACTTGTTCCACAATGCCCGAACCTTGAAGACGTTGCAATATTTGGTCGAACTGCGAGGTAAAAGGCTCTTTGAACGGAAATCGCTCTGCGTAGGCACTGTAGCCCAAATAACCATACTCTTCGCTGACAAATGCTGCCAGTTGGAAAGAGTCCGAATGGTCGATGCGGCCTACGTCTTTTAGGCGTTTAATTTCCCACGCTATCGAAAGGCGATCATTGATGTAGCAATCGACGCGCTTAGCGCGCATTTTTAAAATGTTTTCTTGATTGTCTTTGGCTTCTTCAATCTTGAGTTTGCCATCATGCGCGGCCATCCAAAACGCATCACCTCCAATAGAAAATGCTGCATTTATCCCTATGGTTAGTCCATAAAAGTCTTCTGGCCATTTGGCTAACTCAGCGACGTTTTTCAACATCACTTCGTTGTGACAGTAAACCACCACTTGTTCTTTGAGAATGGGCTTAGAGTAAGGGTGAATATAAGGACGCCGATTCTCATAATAGTAGGGAGGAAAAAGGGCAAAACCTTTTCCGGTTTCCAGTAGCCGTAAACCGCGCACAAAAGGCACGGGTTTGATGGTCACACGATATTGAGGCATCTGATCAAAAACGTGTCTGAGAATATCAGGATAAATGCCAACGGCATTCCCTTGGATTTGGTAACTGTATGGGGGATAGGCATCGTCGCTGTAAATGGTGACGGGAATGGCATCCTCGCTCGCCATAAGGTGAGCAGCATTTAGGTAGAGTGTACTGACCAAGGTGATTTTCACTTTTGTGCTGATTTCCATACCACAACCATTTGCTCTTGCCGTTCTATAACTTTAGCTTACTCGGCCTTACGGGGTAAAAATCCTTGCTGAAGAAATCGTAATAGTTATTTCTATTTGTGGTTTGAGGGTTTAAACTGCGGCAAATTTTTTGCGAGGTACACCCATGAGCCAAGAACACCTAAGCCAAGATCACGAGTACGAAGAAGAGCAGTTTGGTGAAGAAATTGAAATTGAAGCCATTGGCGTCGAAGTTTCCGTTCAGCCTATCGAACTCTACAAAGTATTTAAGATTGCCAATCTAGTCAGTGGCGGTGGTGAAGCAAAACACGTTATTGCTGAAGGTTATGTGGCCGTGAATGGCGAACTCGAAACCCGCAAACGTCGTAAAATGTACGATGGTGATTTCTTTGAATTCAACCAAGAGTACTATGTGGTAGTGTGTGATGCGCCTGTCACCGAACCTGAAACCGAGCAAGAGAAAGCCGAGAAGAAAACGCAAAAACCAGCGCAAGCTGCACGTAAAGAAAAATCTCGCCAAAGCAAAAATGCCAAGCCCAAAGGCACGGGTCCAAAATCAACTGGGCGAAAAGCCGCGCATAAAGAGCGCAAAGCGCAGAAAGAAGCCTTGTCACAGTCAGCGAAGAAAGGCCAGAAGGCAGAGAAGCCTCAAGCGACGCGCGATCCAAAGAGTGGCCGCAATTCGATTGATTTCTTCTAGCCTTATCGAGTCAGCCTCTAAACGAAAAAAGCCGCCATCGCGGCTTTTTTGGATCTTAGGTTCCTTGTTTCTGGCGGTTGAATCGCTCAGCTAGCGACGGTCATCGTTCACCGCTAAGGAGATAGGTTGCGCTGCCCAGTAATCGATGTTCTCAGGGCGACCAAAATGATAGCCCTGATAAAACTCCAGCCCCAACTCACGCATGGCTTGATACTGTTCTTCTTCCTCAACACCTTCTACAATCACTCGGGCACCAATACGTTGTGCAAGTTTGAGTGCGTGGAGTAACTCCTCTTGTTGCCCTGCGCAATAACTTAATAGATAGCTTCGGTCGATCTTTATCAAATCGGGAGTCAGTTCAACGGCACGTTTTTCATCGGAATGGCCGGCACCAAAATCATCAATCGCAAAGTGAAAACCCTTGGAACGGAGAACTTTGACTGCTTCGCGTAAATCGTCGTTCTGATAGCAAAGTTCTTCAATGACTTCAAAGGTGACATCAGACGGTTCCATACCAAGTTGTTTTAGTCGGCGAAATAAGAGGCTTCTATCAACGTATTCGAGGTCTTTGGTCATGGTGATCAAAGAATTGGGCATCACGTTAAGAAAAAGCTTCACACCTTTGGCTGTGTAGTGCTTAGAAAAGTTGCGAATGTGAATGGCGCGAGAGAGAAATTCAACCGAAAGAATGTATTCGTCACTGTGACTAGGATCGGCAAAGAAGCGATCTGGCCGGATGAAATTCTGTTTCTCGTCTTGAATTCTCAACAAAGCTTCAAAGCCAATGAGTTGCATTAACTGATTGAATATTGGTTGAAAAACGCTCGAAAAGGTCAGGTTGTTTAGCAGCATTATGTAATCACCATCCACCTTTTGACGAATGTACTGCTCGTAGTCTGATTGAGTGATTAACTGCATATTCACAACCCTAAAGAATATCTACTGAAAAATGTAACACTTTGATCAACTGAGTAAAGCAACAAAACAACTGTGGTTTATCGCGAATGCGTAAATTTGATTTGCGTTCAAAAATCATAGGTCGTTTCTAACTTAGTACACAATAAAATTTGACCAAACGCGAGACCGAACGTCATTTTATTTAGGCTTGTCACAAAAATGAGGCGAAATATTTTTAGAAGCAAAAAAAGAAAAGTGGATAAGGGACGCTAGACGAAAAAAAAGGACCTGCCGAAAAGGCAGGCCAAGATCCCTGTGGAGCAGGAGGGGGGTGATTAAACGGTTATGCCGCAATGGCGGTTGTTATGGGTGTTTCGTTTAGATTCAGTAAGCGGCAGACATTCATATCGCCCACGCCTTCAACGGATTCTAATTGGGTCATCATGATGGATGAGATTTGTTTCTGCTTGGCATCGGCACTCAGTAGGCTGATGAGCTGATGCGCAATGTCACCGCGTTTGTCCAATGTGGGTAGATAAACCGGGGTTACGCCGCGCAGAATCGCCAGTTTGCGTAGCAATTCAGGTTTGTCCGAGACCGCCCAAATGGTTGCTTGGCTTTGACAACGTGACATCAATAGTGGCGTTTCACCATGTTGAGTCACGATAGCGACCCCAAGATCTTTGTGTACTTTCGTTGCCGAGATCATTGAGGAGAGAGCAAAGCTCTTACCTGCGTCGTTGCACAGATGGTTGAGCTTATCCCAACAGCCTTGTGCACAACTGGTTTCGTGTTCGACACCTTGTGCAATTCGAACCATGGCTTCAACCGCTTCAACCGGGTACAACCCCGCCGCTGATTCAGCAGAGAGCATGACTGCGTCGGTGCCATCGAGTACCGCGTTGGCAACGTCTAAAACTTCTGCACGTGTTGGCAATGGATTCTCGATCATCGATTCCATCATTTGCGTGGCCGTGATAACCGGTTTGCCTAAGTACTTTGCACGAGCGATCAGCGCTTTTTGTACGCCAGGCAGGCGCGCATCACCGATTTCCACGCCTAAATCGCCACGTGCCACCATGATGACATCGGAGGCACGAATCACACCATCCATTGCTTCTTCGCTGGCAACCACTTCAGCACGTTCCACTTTCGCGACGATGTGTGCTTGGCAGCCTGCTTGCAGAGCAAGGGAGCGCGCGTATTCGATATCGTCAGCGTTACGAGGAAACGATACGGCAAGAAAGTCTGCTTTTAGCTCGGCCGCGGTAAGAATGTCTTGCTTATCTTTGTCGGTCAACGCTGGCGCTGAAAGCCCCCCACCCAGTAAGTTAATCCCTTTGCGGTTTGAGAGTTTGCCACCGTTCAACGCAACGGTGTTGACTAGGCGAGTTTGTGTATCAACGGCCTTCACCTCAAGTTGGATACGGCCATCGTCAAGCAGCAGAATATTGCCGACCTGCAGGTCATCGATCAGCTCTGGATAATCCAAACCGACGCGTTCTTGCGTGCCAGCATCTCGGTTGAGTGTGCCGTCGAGAATGAAAGGATCACCTGCTTTGAGCTGAATTGAGCCTTGCTCAAAGCAAGCGATACGAATTTTGGGACCTTGTAGGTCAACGAGTACACCAACGCTAACGTTAAGTTCTTGTGCGATTTCACGCACCATTTCAGCACGAGCAATGTGCTCTTCAGCGCTGCCGTGCGAAAAGTTTAAGCGCACTACATTCACGCCCGCTTGGATGAGTTGAGTGAGTTTTTCGCGTGTTTGACTGGCTGGGCCAAGCGTAGCGACGATTTTGGTTTTACACATCTTCAATTCCTATAACGACGAGACTAAAAAAGGGGTAGGAGAAACAGCAGGAGCTTTCGCCCCTGCTCAATGAACATTAAGAAGCTGTGCGTGTTTGTAGCTTTTTGTCTTGTTCTTCGTCGATATCGACCACTTTCTTCGCATTCCATACCGTCAGTGCGAGTAGCATCGATACCACACCAGCGGCTAGCCAGAAGTACTGCGCGTTACCAAAGTCGTAGTGTTTTACGCCATCGACTTCAGTGATGGTGATCAGAGATGCAGAGATAAGCTCTTGAGCTGACGCTGCAATGTAAGAACAGAGACCAATCAAACCTTTTACTGCGCCAACTGCGTTCTTAGGCATCAGGTCACAAGCAATCAGACCTGCTAGGAATACCACTAGACCACCGATAGAGAAGCCGATCATGCTCAGCGCTACTGCGTCGATAACACGGTTATCTGGGCCAAAGAACATCAAACACATACCGGCAATGTTTGCCAATCCGTACAGTAGGTTAGGGATGTTACGGTTACCTTTGAACACTTTGTCTGAAAGGATACCTGACAGAATCGCACCCGCTAGACCCGCCGTTGGGTACATTGACATGGCAAAACCCGCGTCAATCAGTGAGTAACCTTTTGTTTCTTGCAGGAACAATACCGCCCAAGAAGACATCGCGTAGCGAGAGATGTACATTGCCGCACAAGATAAGGCAATGAGCCATACCACAGGTTGTTTTAGGATAAACATCTGCGCACGACGTGTTTCTTTTGGATCGTTCGCTTTCTTGATTTCGGTACCTTCGCCAAATGCAGTACCTGGATCTGGCAAGCCGTAAGTTTGTGGACGGTCTTTCAGTACTTTCAGCATGATCAGTGCAGCAACTACTGCAGCGATACCCGCGCCAATGAAACCTGCACGCCAGCCGAAGTAGCTCACTAGTGTCGCCGTTAGGATCCAAGTGATACCTTCACCGATGTTACGCGAACCACCCCAAATTGAGTAACGGCTACCACGTTGCTTTGGTGAGAACCATTGGTAAAGCGATACACACGAAGGTGCTGAACCAACGGATTGGAACCAACCGTTCAAACCCCAAAGCAGAACGAAGAAGAAGCCAACGGTGTTCATCCCCATCACGACCGAGAGAACACCCGATACCAGTAGGGAACACGACATAAAGCGGCCAATGTTGGCGTAGTCAGATAGGAAGCCGTTTAAGAACTTACCGAAAGCATAAGTAAAGAAGAATGCCGAACCCATAATACCGAGTTCTTCGATGGTCACGATGCCCGCATCGAGCATGGGCTTTTTCACAACACCTAAACTCATACGTACTACGTAGAAGACGGCGTAACCAAAAATAAGGCCTAAGAATACCTGCCATTGGTAACTCTTATAGCGCTTTAGCATTCCCTCGTTGGAGCTGTCTGATAACGGCACATCCGGACGAGTTTTAAAGAAATTAAGCATGATTGCTCTCCATGTAAATCAACAAAAATGTGTTGTCGGGAGCATGATGAATCGGCCTGTTAATCCGTACAAAAGGGCGTTTTTGGGGCACATTTGACCCAATTTGTTTTAAACAATGAGTCAAAAGTGAACCTAACCGCATAACGTTTGTGGTTTGATTGCTGATAAAATTACTAGCAAGGAAAGGAAATTGCGTCAGTAGTGACTCAGCCTGTGTTTCAAGCGATTTTTAGCAAAGTGTAGAGTTTTGATTGAACGCACAATTTTTAAGGTTATCGATGGTGAGTAAAAAGCGATTTGCCGTGTTAGGTCGGTTTAGTTTGTTGTTTAGCTTGGTCTGTTTTGGTGCCAGTGCGGCGTCGACGGACAAAGAGATCGTCGTATTGACGACGTTTTCCCAAGAGCCGTTGTCCATCCTAATTGATGAGTTCAAGTTACGTCACCCTGATGCCGAAGTTCGTTTTATTCATCGCCGCAGTGAATCCAGTATTCAGCTGCTGGGTAAAACCTACATGCAAGACATCGATTTGGTCTTGAGCTCTTCGCCTTTTCTGATGCAAAAACTTTCTGAGAGTGAGCGCCTTGGCGATGTGGCTCAGCACGAAACCTTACCAAGCTGGATGTCGCCTTATGTGTTGCCTCCTCAACAGCAGGTACTGACTATTGGCTATTCAGGTGCCGGTATTGTGTGGAATCGCGATTACCTGCAAGCACACCAACTGAACATCCCTGAACGGTTTATCGATCTCACCCGTTCTCAATATTTTGGTCACATCACCATGAGTACGCCAAGTCGCTCTGGCACGACACAAATGATGGTAGAAAGCATCCTAAGTCGATACGGTTGGCAGGATGGCTGGCGCATCTTGATTAACATTGGTGCCAATTTGGCGACCATCTCTTCGCGCAGTTTTGGCGTGAGTGACTATATTGCAAAAGGGCAATTTGGTCTTGGTCCAACCATCGATAGCTATGCGTTGCTGATCCAGCGAAAATTTGACCATGTCGGCTTTGCGTTTGAATCGGATTTCACTCTGATGCCGACGTACATTGCCAAAACGCAACGCGCCAGCGCCGATCCTTTGGTGGACGATTTTATGGCGATGCTGCTTTCTTCTCCAATGCAAGAGTCGCTCGGCAAAAACAGTTTCGCCAAGTTCTCTTTGCATGATACCGAGCGCAAAGATGGTGATCACCCAGCGTTGAATATTAGCGCGATAATGCAAAGAGAAGTGCTGACCAATCGCCTGTTTGATTTGGCCATTACCAAACGCCTTCCTGAGCTAAAAGACACTTGGCAAACCATTATTCAACTGCGTAAGGCGTACGCCGATAACCCTGCTGTGTTAACGCAGCTAGAGTCCATCCGTCAACTTGCCTTTGATATTCCAGTGAGTGAAACGGAGGTGCTAGAAGTGAGCAAACAACTGGCGCTCTCTTCCCAACAAGAAATGACGGATGATGGCTATGCACAGGCTGTGATGGCGGAGTTTAGCCATCGTGTCAGCGGCGCGCTTCATCGCCAACTAGCGTCAGCAAATCAACGTTTGCAAACGCTAAAAAAGCAGGGTGAAGAATAATGCGGAGATACAACACGATTGGCGTAAAATTGGTCGCAGCGTTTGCTGGCAGCACCTTGCTGTTGACTCTCGTTTGTGTCATCGCCTGGATGACTTGGAGCCAGCTCGATCTGCGAGTCAGTGGTTTGTTGGACGAAAGCGTACCGCGTTACAACGCCAGTTATTTGCTTGAGAGCAAAAGCAGTGAAGTGCGACGTAAAATCTCCCAGATCGAACGAGTGAAAAGCAAAGTTCAACTCGATAACCACTTGCTTTCTCTAAGTAAGCAATTAAGCGACACCAAGCAGATTGTTGAACGTGTGCAACGCGCCGACGAAGCCACTCATGACTCGCTGAGTGCCCTTGCAGAGTCGTACACCTCGCTCGCAAGCAGTATTGATCTCTATGGTTATCTGGTGTCTAAACGCATCGATGCACAGCGAAAAATCGATCTACTGAAAGAGCAACTTGATTGGATTCATCAAGACATCCGCACCGAACTGATGCCATTACGCCAAGAGATAGATTGGCAGATTTCTCGTAATCAGAAACAGGCCAAAACCGATGCGTTACTTCAACAGCTGAATGTCATTCAACAGGTGTTGGACCTCGAATCCACGATTTACGAATTGGCGCTAGATGTGGTGAGCGCAACGCAGTTGGGGCATGTGAATAATGGCATGAAAGTGATTCAGTATCGTACCGAAGAGCTTCATCGTTTGAGCCAGCCAATCTTTGAATGGCCATCGTCCATCGCTTACCAACAGCTAGTCGGTGAGTTAACGACCTTGCTGCAAATTGAAGGTTTCTTGCATCAACAACTGCTTGATTACGTTTCCATCCGCGAGAGAATTGAAGTGCAGCAGCGCGACATTGATCGCCAAATCGGCACGATTCACAACCAAATTGGCGGGATTGTTGCGTCGGCAGACCAAGCTTTTTATGAAGTCAAACAAGACACCACTGAGATGGTCAATGTGGGCAACCGCGTGTTGCTCATCTGCTTTGCGGTCTCGATCCTCACCAGTTTGATTTTGGCTTACTACTTCATTTATCAGCGTATTGTGGCGCGCTTGGCTAATTTGAGTAACAGCATTGATGCGATCATCAATGATGATTTACACCATCCCATTCGCGTTGACGGCAACGATGAGATTGGTCGCTTAAGTGCCAAACTGATCGAGTACGGTGACAAAGTGAAAGAGATGCAGCGAACCAACGCCCTGAGCTTAATCAACAACACCAGCGCTAGTTTAATGACGGTCAGTTTGGGTGGCAGGGTTGAATCGGCGAACGTTAGCGCGAGACGCTTATTGGATCTAGACGATGCCATTACCGAGTTACCGATTTGGTCGGCGTTTCCTGAGCATTGGTTTGAGGCATTACGCGCGCAATTTGATACCGATTCCGCCCTAATGCGAGAGTGCCGAAGCGAACTCACCATGTCATTGGCTGATGATCCGTATGGTCGTTTTTTACATTGTGAGTTCAGTCTGTTTACTCATGGTCATTGTGAAAAAGTGATCATCACGATCACCGACGTAACCGAACAGATTCAGGCCAATCGCATCTTAGAGCAAAGAGTGGCTGAGAAAACCCGCGATGTGACGGAGCGAAATCGCCAGCTCAAGCTGGAAATTCAAGAGCGTCAAAAAGCGGAATCGCATTTGAAGAAGACCCAATCCGAGCTGATTCAAGCGGCCAAAATGGCGGTGGTAGGGCAAGCCATGACCAGCTTGGCACACGAGTTAAATCAGCCGCTCAATGCGATGTCTACCTACCTTTATAGTGCTAATTTGTTTAACCAGAAGGCGGACAGTGAACAGGTCGCCACCTCATTAACGCACATTGAAAGCCTCAAAGAGCGCATGAGTAAGATCGTCAATGGTTTGCGTCACTTTGCGAAAAAATCGGATGGCGAGCCGACGTCTGCCTCGATAGAGCTGCACGATGTCGCGGAGCACTCGATGTTACTCGTTAATACGCGAGCCAAAAGGCAGCAAATTCAAATTCGCAACCAGCTGGATACAACCCTTATGGTGCAGGGCAGCTTGGTCGCCTACGAGCAGGTGCTCATTAACTTGATGGTGAACAGTTGCGATGCGTTGAGCGAAGCCAATGGTGCAGAGCGTGTGATTGAGCTGTGTCATTTGTATTCCACGCAAACGCATCATGCGATTGCGGTATGCGACAACGGTAAGGGCTTTGCGCCAGACATTGTTGATCGCCTCTTTACCCCATTTACGACTACAAAAGAAATCGGTCTCGGACTTGGTATGAACATCTGTAAATCAATCATAGAAAAATATAACGGAAACATTTACTTGGCTTCCAACGCACAGGGTGGAGCCATGGTGGTATTGGAGATGCCTCATGACGATTAATCAATATGATGTGCTTTTGGTTGACGATGATCAGGATGTACTCGACTCTTATGCGCATCTGATGTCCATTTCTGGTTTGACCGCGAAACTGGTGAACGATCCGACGCAAGCGTGCCAATATCTCAGTGAAGATTGGCCCGGTGTGGTTTTACTCGATATGTATATGCCACAAATGCATGGCATGGAGCTGTTGGCGCTTATCAAAGAGATGGATGAACACATTCCGGTGTTGGTCATCACAGGGCATGGCGATATACCGATGGCGGTAGATGCACTGAAAAAAGGCGCTTGCGAGTTTTTCGAAAAGCCCATTTCGCCGCCAGAGCTGCTCACTAAGGTGAAATCGTATCTTAAGGAGCGCCAAGCTTACACTGCACAAAAGAGTAATGTGTCGCAGTCTGTAGGCAAAGCGCTTGTCGGAAAGTCGGCGCAAATTGAGCAAATTCGCCAGCATGTCGCGAGATTTGCTTTGATCAATACCAATGTCGTGATTTGTGGTGAATCGGGCTCGGGCCGACACAGCATCGCTCATCTGCTCCATGACATGAGCCTGCCACGTAAAGAGCAAACGTTGGAAGAGCTGTATCTCACCGCGGACCACGACAAAGAGGCTATCGCGCGCTATTTCAATGGCGGAAGTGTGGCTACTTTGGTGATTGAGAACGTTCAATCGATGAATGAAAAGACGCAGCGAGAGTTTGTCCAACTGCTGTTGTCGCAAGAGCGAGGCAGTACCAGCAAAACGCGGGTGATCACCCTGTTTGATGCCAGCCCAGAACAGTTGATGTCGGAAAATCGATTGTTGCCCGAGCTTTACTATCTGCTCAATCAAGGAGCGATTCAAGTGCCGAGCCTACGCCATCGACCAGATGACATCGCCGCTATTTTTCATCACTTTCTTAAGCACAGTTGCCAGAAACTGGGTAAACCGATGCCAGCCGTTGATTCGAGCTACCTTTCGTTGTTGCGTAATCATCAGTGGCCAGGAAATGTACGTGAGTTAAGAAACGTCGCAGAGTTGTATGCCATTGGCATTGTCAAACTGACAGGGAAAGAGCGGTTGGTGAACCAAAACGAGCTTCAATCACCATTGGATACGCTGGTGGACGATTTTGAAAAGCAAATCATTGAAGATGCGCTGTTTTTGCATTCTGGAAAAGTGACAGAAGCGGCGGTGTATTTGCAGATCCCGCGTAAAAAGCTCTATTTACGCATGAAAAAGCACGATATCGACAAGGATAACTACAAATCGCGTTAAAAAAATCCGGCATACGAATGCCGGATTTTTCTGATTATACAGATATCGTTTTGGGTGATTAGGCAATCGCCTCTGCGAGGATCTTACGCACTTGCTCAGGTGTCACGCTTTGGTTTTCTGTCAGTGCCACCATGCCATGATTGGTCAGTTGTGTCACCACTGCCTCAATCGCCTCTTCTTTGCTCTCTTTATGCTCAGTAAGTTTTGTTGAGACATCAAGGGAGTGATAGAAAGCCTCAATGGCATCAATCGTACGCTCTGCTAGCTGCTCGCCGTTTTCTAAACCAAAGACCTCACGGCCCATTTGCTCCAACTTGGCACGTTTGTACTCAATTTGGTTGCGAAGCAGGGAAGGCTGAACAATCGCCAACGAACGAGCGTGATCGACACCCCAAAGCGCAGTCAGTTCGTGGCCAACCATGTGCGTCGCCCAGTCTTGAGGTACGCCTGAACCAATTAAGCCGTTAAGGGCTTGGTTCGCTGCCCACATCAGGTTTGCACGCCATTCATCACTGTCGCGCTCTGCAAAGCGATCACCGAGATTTTTCAGCGTTTTCAACAACGCTTCGGCGTAGGCGTCTTGCACCATCGCACCGGCTGGGCGAGTAATGTACTGCTCGCAAACGTGCACCCAAGCATCAACGATGCCGTTTAGCAGTTGTTTCTCAGGCAATGTTTTCATTACATCTGGGTCCATCACCGCAAACTTTGGCTGAACGTATGGGCTTAGGAAGGCCAGTTTATCTTGGGTTTCCGCCTTAGTAATTACCGCGCCAGAGTTGGACTCTGAACCTGTTGCTGGCAACGTTAGTACGGCACCTAAAGGCGTTGCAGAAGTCACGTGGTGTTTACCAACTAAAATATCCCAGCCATCACCTTGGTAATGGGCAGATGCGGCGACGTATTTAGAGCCGTCGATCACAGAGCCGCCGCCAACAGCGAGAATAAAATCGATCTCCTGCTCTTTCACAATAGCGACCGCTTTGTCCAATGTTTCCTTGGTCGGGTTAGCCTCAACACCGGAAAACTCGAGCCAGTTATAGCCTTCTAACGCCGACACAATTTGATCATAAACGCCGTTTCTTTTGATTGACCCGCCACCGTAGATGACAAGTATTTTTTGATCAGATGGCACTGCGCTTTTAATCGCTTGAATTTGGCCCTGACCAAAGAAAATTTGTGTAGGGTTGGAGTAAGTAAACTTCATCATTGACCTCACATTGTGATTGGAGTTTTTTTTTGTTATGTGCATAATAGTGCGGTGATGTTGACTTTGGTAGCATCAAAACTCTAAATTGTTTGCCTATTTCTACAAAATTGAGATTCTCTTATGGAAAGCCTTGCCGAGTTAATGCAGCAATATGTTGAAGTAAAAGGTCTTGAAACCCTTGAAGGTGTGATAGAGACCGATATTTCCGGCGTTTGGTTTTATCGCAGTAGCAAAGGGAATGCTCGACAGCCCTTTGTCTATCAATCTGGCATTATTGTCTTGGGGCAGGGACATAAAAATATTCATATCGGTAGCCATCCTGTGCGTTATGGTGCTGACGACTATTTGGTGGTGGGTGTCCCCATGCCACTAGAGTGTGAGGCATTCGCTGATCAAGATCGTCCGCTTCTGGGGATTTCTGTTGATGTCCCCATGGTGCTGCTTCAACAAATGGTGCAAAAGCTTGAACAGCGTGGGTTTCAGAACTTTTGCGCTGAGAAAGAGGAGAGTTGCGGGCTTAAGTCGGTCAAAATGGAAACGAGCATGCTCAATGCGTGTAAGCGCTTGATGCGCGGTTTGTGCGATCCTTTAGAAACCGAAGTGTTGGGGCAATCGCTACTCGAAGAGGTGGTTTTTCGTGCTTTGCTCAGCCAGAAAGGCTATGTGCTTTTTGAATTGGCGCACGCCGAAGGCAACTACTCTCGTATTGCACAAGTGCTTGATAAAGTACATCAGGACTATTCCCAACCTTTGACAGTGCAAGATTTGGCTTCCAAAGCCAACATGAGTGTGTCAGCTTTCCATAGTGCTTTTCGTAGCGTAACGCTCGAATCTCCTATCCAATACATCAAAAAAGTAAGGCTTAGCAAAGCGCGTGAACTGATCAAGCTGGAAGGAAAAAGAGTGAATGATGCCGCACGCCTGGTGGGCTACAACAGCACCTCACAGTTTAGCCGTGAATATAAACGCCATTTCAATGAAACACCGAAAAGTGCATAAAAGTGTGTCAATTCAATGAATGAGATTGTAAGTGGCATTCTTATATATAAAACAATTTGCACAAATATTATGCCGGTATTGAAGCGATATTTAGTGACATATTTTAAAAATTAAGTATTTATCGGTAGTGAACGCGATTTATTATGTTCTATAAAATTAATCAGAAATTAGTTATCGGTACAAAATAAGAATGTAGCCGTTGCATAGTTACACTAGTTTCTTGCGAGTCAATGTTCAATTATTGCAATTGATAGGTGTGAAATCTTCAAACTGTACTTAAGTTATTTTACAGCGAAATATAAGTCATCAAGGGATTGCTTTTGGTGATGATTTAAACGTTGAAACAACAACTTAAGGGAAGAGCCTGTATGCGTTTTAAAAACGGAAAGGCAGCAAAGAATGTGTTTGTACTCAGTACTTTGACTGCTTCATGTCTGATGGCATTCAACAGCTACGCGGCTGTTGATTGTTCACCTCTACAAGAATGGAATTCTTCGACGGTTTATAACGGTGGAGAAAAAGTTCAGTATCAGGGTAGTGCTTATGAAGCCCGTTACTGGACACAAAATAATAACCCAGCAGAATTTTCGGGTGATTGGGCACAGTGGAAAGCACTCGGTGCTTGTGACAATGGCCCGGTTGACCCAGTCAACCAAGTTCCCACCACTGCTTTGACCTCACCAGTTGCAACGGATGTAGTGAAAGAAGGTGATATTGTTGTTCTTGCAGCAACGGCAGCGGATCAAGATGGCACCGTCGCCAAAGTTGAGTTTTTGGTTGATGGCGTTGTGGTTGGTCAAGATACATCGGCACCATTCTCCGCATCATGGACTGCAACCGCAGGCGCTCATACTTTCAGCTCTGTCGCTTATGACGATAAAGGTGCGGTAAGCCAACCAAGCAAAGTGACGTTGACAGTGGAATCCACGCAGCCTGGCAATACGGCACCAACGGTCGATCTTGCACTTTCTGCGACCACGGTTGAGCAGGGCGCAGTGGTTACGTTGACCTCAAATGCAGCAGACAGCGATGGTACTGTTGATAAAGTAGACTTTTTTGTTGGTGGCGTACTTGTCGGTACGGCAGCAACCGCTCCTTATACGCTTGACTATACCACCACTCAAGCTGGCTCTTTGTCGGTCTTTGCTCGTGCGACGGATAACCTTGGTGCAACCACGGATTCCGCTGCGCAGACACTGAAAGTCAACGGTGTGGCACCAGTGGCATCTTGTCGCCCTGACGGCCTGTACCAAACAGAAGGCGTCAACGTGCCTTACTGTACGATTTACGATGAAGAAGGTCGTGAGAAGATGGGGGCAGACCACCCACGTCGTGTGATCGGTTACTTTACCAGCTGGCGTAGCGGTGATGACCCACAAGCGGCTTATCTGGTTAAAGATATTCCGTGGGAGCAGTTAACGCACATTAACTACGCGTTTGTCAGCATTGGCTCTGACGGCAAAGTCAACGTTGGTGACGTAAACGATCCGACTAACGCTGCAACTGGAAAAGAGTGGCCGGGTGTAGAAATCGATCCAACTCTGGGCTTCAAAGGTCACTTTGGTGCGCTAGCCACTTACAAAGAAAAATACGGCGTTAAGACGCTGATTTCTATCGGCGGCTGGGCGGAAACGGGCGGTCACTTTGGTGCGGACGGCAAGCGTATCGCAGACGGTGGTTTCTACACCATGACAACCAATGCGGATGGTTCCATCAACCATGCGGGCATTGAGAAATTTGCCACCTCTGCGGTCGAAATGATCCGTAAGTACAAGTTCGACGGTGTGGACATCGATTACGAGTACCCAACTTCCATGGCGGGTGCGGGTAACCCAGATGACAAATCCTTCATGGAACCTCGCCGTGCTTATCTCTGGGCTTCATACCAAGAGTTAATGCGCGTATTGCGTCAGAAGCTTGACCAAGCATCTGCACAAGATGGTGTTCACTACATGCTCACCATCGCAGCACCATCTTCGGGTTACCTACTGCGTGGTATGGAAACGTTTGATGTGACTAAGTACCTCGATTACGTCAACATCATGTCTTACGACCTACATGGTGCATGGAACGATCACGTTGGTCACAATGCGGCGCTGTACGATACCGGTGAAGACTCAGAATTAGCGCAGTGGAATGTTTACGGCACGGCGCAATATGGAGGCATCGGTTACCTCAATACAGACTGGGCATACCACTACTTCCGTGGCTCAATGCCAGCAGGCCGTATTAACATCGGTGTGCCTTACTATACTCGTGGCTGGCAAGGTGTGACGGGTGGTACCAATGGTCTATGGGGTCGCGCGGCGCTGCCAAACCAAGCTGAGTGTGCTCCGGGTACTGGTGAAGGTGAGAAGAATAACTGTGGTCATGGTGCGATGGGTATCGACAACATGTGGCACGACACCGATCCAAAAGGCAACGAAATGGGCGCGGGTTCAAACCCAATGTGGCATGCGAAGAACCTAGAAAAAGGCATCTTTGGTTCCTACGCGTCCGCTTACAAGCTCGACCCAGTCAACGATCCACGTGATCAACTTGTTGGAAACTATGTGCGTAACTACGACAGTGTAGCTGTCGCGCCTTGGTTGTGGAACGCGGAAAAAGCGGTATTCCTATCAACGGAAGATAAAGCGTCTGTCAGCGTGAAAGCAGACTACGTCATCGATAAAGAGATCGGCGGTATCATGTTCTGGGAACTGGCAGGTGACTATAACTGTTACGTATTTGATGCCAATGGCAACCGCACGACCATCGATGAAAGCGAGCAGGCGTGTGCTACGGGCAACGGTGAGTTCCACATGGGTAACTCGATGACCAAAGCTATCTACGATAAGTTTAAGTCAGCAACCCCATACGGCAACACGGTCGCGACGGGCGCAATTCCTTCAGAGACACTGGACATCGCAGTTTCTGTAGGCGGCTTCAAAGTGGGTGATCAAAACTACCCAATCAACCCGAAAGTGACCTTTACCAACAATACAGGTACAGCAATTCCGGGTGGCACTGAGTTCCAGTTCGACATTCCAGTATCGGCGCCAGATAATGCGAAAGATCAATCTGGTGGTGGCTTGAAAGTGATTGCTTCTGGTCATACTCGTGCGAACAACATCGGTGGTCTGGATGGCGTAATGCATCGTGTGGCGTTCTCGCTTCCTGCATGGAAAGAGCTACCAGCAGGCGGAACTTACGAGTTGGATATGGTTTACTACCTACCAATTTCTGGTCCGGCAAACTACAGCGTGAACATCAACGGTGTGGATTACGCATTCAAGTTTGAACAACCTGATCTGCCAGTTGCTGATTTGTCTGCAGGCAACGGTGGCAACACGGGTGGTGGTGATACTGGCGGCGGTAACACCGGAGGTGGTGACACTGGAGGCAATACAGGTAGCGGTACGGTTATCCAGTGGGAACCCGGCGTCACACAAGTGAATAATGGCGAAACAGTCACCTTCAACGGTAAGTGTTTTGTTGCGAAAAACAGCCCAGGGGTTTGGGAGTCTCCAACACAAACCAACTGGTTCTGGGATGAAGTAACCTGTCCATAGTTCATTGCACTACAAACAAACACCCCAGATTGATTCTGGGGTGTTTTTTTATTGTTAAACATAAGCTTAGTGAATTTAGAATTGATAGCTTTCAGGTACAACAACAATGCCATTGTCCGAAATTTTGAAACGTTGTGAATCTTCTAAGTGGTTCAAGCCAATCTGAGTGTAGGGCGGGATTTTGACATGTTTGTCGATGATGCAGTTGACCAACTGGCATCCTTCACCAATTTCAACATCGTCAAAAATAATACTATCGACAATTGTCGCACTGTCGTTGATTCTGACATTCGAAGAAACAATGGAATGCTGAACGGATCCCCCCGAATTAATCACACCGTTTGAAATCATTGAGTTAATGAAAATACCTTCATTTCCTGAACCTGATGAAACGGTTCTTGCTGGTGGATATTGGGGTTCATAGGTACGGATCCCCCAGTCTTTTTGGTAGAGGTTCATCGGAGGAATCGGCTCTAAAAGGTCCATGTTTGCTTGATAAAAGGAATCAATGGTGCCTACGTCGCGCCAATAGCAATCTTTATCGACCCGGCCTTTACTACCGCAGAACTTGTAGGCATAAACAGTACCCGTTTCAATAAGTTTCGGAATGATATCTTTACCGAAATCGTGTGACGAATTCTCATTCTGCGCATCTTCGGTTAACGCGCTTTGCAGTATATCCATACTAAAAATATAGATGCCCATAGAAACAAGGCTGCGTTCGGGATTATTCGGTAGGTGCGGTGGATTCTCAGGCTTTTCAACAAAAGAATGGACACGATTATTTTCTTCTATCCCCATAACACCAAACGCTTTGGCTTCTTTACAGTTCACATCCATACAAGCGACCGTGAGTGCCGCATTATTGGCGATGTGTTCTTCCAGCATCGGTGCGTAGTCCATTCGGTAGATGTGGTCACCGGATAACACCATGACGTACTTGGCTTCACTGCGTTCGAGCAACCACAAGTTGTGATAGATGGCATCGGCTGTGCCTTCGTACCATTTGCCACCTTTGCGCATTTGAGGCGGTACGGAGGTGATGTATTCGCCCAGTTCAGGGTTGAAAATGGACCAACCATCACGAAGATGTTTTTGCAACGAATGCGATTTGTACTGGGTGAGGACGAGAATTTTACGCAGGCCGGAGTGCAAGCAGTTGGTAAGCGTGAAATCGATAATGCGGTACTTCCCACCAAATGGTACCGCGGGTTTTGCTCTGTCATCCGTTAATGGACTGAGTCGTGATCCCATGCCTCCGGCCAGTATCACTGTCAAAATGTCCTGCATGCGTATTCTCCCTGAATGTGTGCAATGTCCTAAAGATTAGTACAAGATTTGAGCCAAAACCTTTTTATTGAGAAATCATGATGTTTTCATTAAATAATCCATTGCTGTGCACAAAAAGCAAGCAGTGAGCATGGTTGTTGCACGGTGTTAGTGCGTTGCAATGATAAAAAAGGTCGGCGTCTAAGGTCTTGGCGCTTAGTCGTTTTACACTGTAAATAAGCGATAATCACAAGTACTAAAACGAGTGGCTAGTACACGTTGTGCTAGATAAGGCTTTAGGTGGGATTTCTGTAATCTAGTTTGCGTTAGGTTCAAAAAAAGCGCCTTTTTGCAAGGCGCTTAAGGAGTCTCAACAGGATCCTCAACAATGTGATATTGAAATCGCGGCTTAGCTTAGGCCAACAATATTGCCATTTTCATCGATATCCAACGCCATAAAAGCGGGAATGTCTGGTAAACCAGGCATCGTCATCACATTGCCAGTGAGCGCGTAAACAAAACCCGCACCAGCACAGAGCCTAACTTCACGAACCATGATGGTAAATCCACTCGGTGCACCTTTGAGAGAGGACTCGGACGAGATAGAAAGGGGAGTTTTGGCCATACACACGGCCAACTCGCCAAATCCTAACGTTTGATAAAGAGCCAACTGTTGTTTTGCTGTTTCGCTAAATTGCACCTCACCACAACCGTAACCTTTAGTACAAACGGTGATGATTTTATCCTCGAGCGTCTGCTCTGCTCTATACAGTGGGCGAAAGCTTGCAGGCGCATCACATGCTTCAATCACTTCACGAGCCACCGCTTCCATGCCTTTACCACCTTTGGCAAAGCCTTCGCTGATTGCGACATGAACATTGAGTGGCAGTTGCTGAATCCAAAGCTTGAGTTGCCCAAGCTCATCTGCGCTGTCTTGCGGAAACTGATTGATAGCAACGACCACTGGTAAACCGTATTTTTGCGCATTATCAATATGCCATTTTAGGTTACTAAAGCCGGATTTCAGCGCTGCGTGATCCGGTTGAAATAAGGCGTCTGGTAATGGCATACCAGGTTTTAGATCATACAGCCCAGAGTTTGCTTTCAAACCGCGCAAAGTCGCAACAATCACCACGCAATCGGGGGCTTTGTGCGAAGTTGAAGATTTGATGTTGCATGCTTTTTCAAGCCCCATATCAGAGCCAAAACCCGCTTCGGTGACAACGTAACTCGATAGTTTCAAGGCAATTTCATCAGCGATGATGGATGAGTTTCCGTGCGCAATGTTGGCAAACGGACCCGCATGAATGAGGGTAGGCACACCTTCAAGTGTTTGCATCAGTGTCGGTTTGATCGCTTCTTTCAGTGTTACTGTCATCGCACCTGCCACTTGTAGCTGTTCTGCGCTAACAGGTTCGCCATCCAGATTGTAAGCGAGAACCACTTTACCAATGCGTTCACGCATATCTTGAAGGTTTTTCGACAACGCCAAAATTGCCATCAGTTCAGATGCGGCTGAAATATCAAAGCCTTCTTCACGTTCAAATCCGTTGATGGTCTTGCCTTCGTCATTGATTCCAACACGAACTTTACGCAGTGCGCGATCGTTGTGGTCCATTACGCGTTTCCAAACCACGCGATCTGGGTCAATTCTTAATGCAGGGAGCCCGGTGCGAGCTTCAAAGGCTTGATAACCAGCGCGTTGTTCGTGATAGATGCGGGCATCAATGGCAGCTGCGGCAAGATTGTGCGCCGCAGTAACGGCATGAATGTCGCCAGTAAGATGCAAATTCAGCTCATCCATCGGGGCGACTTGTGAATAGCCACCACCCGCAGCGCCCCCTTTGACACCAAAAACAGGCCCCATAGAAGGTTGACGGATACACGCCATTACCGATTGGTTGAGGCTCTGTAACCCTTGTGCTAGACCGATAGTGGTGACGGTTTTGCCTTCTCCAAGTGGGGTTGGTGTAATTGCCGTGACCAAAACAAGTTTGCCATCTTGTTGCTCAGCAAGGCGTTTTACACATCGGGCAGACACTTTCGCTTTATATAAACCGTGAGTTTCAAACTCATCCGCCAACAGTCCTGCTTTTGTTGCAATCTGTTCAATTGGTTTAAGAGGTGTCGTACGACAAATATCGATATCTGAAAGCATGCAAAACCCTTATCTAACAATCACGCAAACGTTTGCGGAGGCATGATACTTAAATGCATAATTGAGTAAAGTATTATATAAGCTTAGTTGTGCTACAGCTTAGTTTAATTTGAGAAAAATTGGCTTAGATCAAAAAGAAAAGGCTGCATAATAGCAGCCTTAAGAGAATTAAGTACGGAATCTATCGATCCCAATAAGCTTCTTCTAAACTGTCTTCACGTTCTGGTAAAGCACGTGATAGGCGCGGAGAATGCTGAGTCAGTACTTCGTAACTGACTCGGTTTGCATACTTACAAATTTGTGACAGTGACGAATAGGTCAGGCACATATGCTGATGTTTCTCTGAGTTAGGGACATTCTTCAGATGAAACGCGTTGGACGCCATATCATGAAGAAGGGCAGAGAGTGCACCATCGCCAGCACCATTGGTGTTTTTGATTTCGGCCGGGCCACCTAAGTAAGGGCCAATATGGGAGTAGACTCGGACTGGCTCTTCACATTCAGCTCGGCGCATTGCACGACTAAATTCGTACATATTGAAGCCTTCAATCGCACCTTGGTAAAGGTCGTGCGTCGTTTCGCGCTTCGCATCGTTGTCGGTGTAACCTGCCATGTAAAGGCCGTCTGGACCTGCAGTGCAAAGGACAAGGTCAACCCAGTCGAGTGCTTTATCGGCCGCTTTCAGTGGATCAGATTCACCGGTCAGAGCTTGGCCTTCTTCTTCATTCATCGCCACAACCGTGATGTTTTCACGGATGTATTCCTGCCACCATTCAGGGTTGCCTTCGATCACGTATTTCGTTCCGAGAGTCAGTACGACGGGTACGGAATACTTTTTCGCGTATTCAATAGCACGTTGTACCGCTTGTGGCATTGGATCTTCCGGCTTACCTCGCATTAGGTACGACGAAACCACGAGCGCAGCTGCTTTTTCAAACACTTCTTCTGGAATGCTCTCTGGAGCGAGCTTGTTCATGTGACCTTCGTTGATCGCAAAGGTGCGCTCACCATCTTCAGAGATAAGGGTGTAGCAACGACCAATAGGGCCATCCACCGTTTGTAGGTGGTTGAGGTTCATGCGAGAAGATGTACGACACAAATAGCGATAGGCGTACGAACCAACTTGAATGTTTTTCGACATGACACCCAGTAGAACAGACTTACTGTCTGCTAAGACTGAGTAGTTATGAAGGGTATTGCCAATGGTATCACCAGGGTATTGGTGAGTAATTAGGCCACGTTCTACTAACTCTTCGTAGAGGGCGTCAGCTTTACTTTCTTCAAGAACTAGCGAGTGTCCTTTACTTAACTCATATTTCGCCAAAAATGCGTCATCTACACGCGCTTCGATATCTACGATTGTCTGACCAACACCAACGATGGTTGGGCGGTAGAGCTTAGGTGCCACTTTAAGTTCAGTAACGAGTGGATCTCGAGTGTTTGTAGGGAAATAGTGTTTAGATTTTCGCTGACCAGGAAACTTCATACTAGTGATAGATTGAGAAAAAAGAGGCGCATCATATCACAAATTTTTTGAAACAAGGCTCTTTTTGTTACGCGAAAAATTGGCCGAACAGTTTTTGTTCGGCCAAGTGGTTTTTGTGCAGATATTATTGAGTTAGTGCTTCTGTTTTGCTCGGATCAACGTAGGCGTCAGTCCCCCAAAGCGGGACCGTTGATAAGCTATGTTTGAAGCTACCTTCGGTTTCTTTGGTTGTGTACGAAAGGTAGAGTAGGGTCTGGTTCTTTTGATCGTAAATACGACGAACCTTCATTGTTTTAAAAAAGATACTTTTTGACTGCTTGAACACCACTTCGCCGGACGAGCTTTTGTCGATCTTAGCGATCATTTCCGGTGTAATACTGCCAGTCTGGCGGCAAGAGATAGAGCTGTCACTCGGATCGGATAGGCTTAAGTTTGCCTCAATCGAAGCGATGTGACACGTTACGCCGGTGACCACTTCATCTTGTAGCGAGGTGATTTTAATGTCCTTTAGGGTAAACCAACCCAAGCCTACGTCACCGACCTCGTTGCCACCACACCCTGAAAGCAGGGCTGTTGTCGCGAAAACAGCGGTAAGTAGTTTTAATTTCATCGTCTTATCCTTTTTGACCTTGTCAACTGAATGAGCTTACCTTACCAGTTTTGACCCTCAGCTGTCTCTAACTAGTTCGGTCAAACTTGCGCCATGCAAACGTTTGAATCGCAAATTGATTAGAACCAATCTTAACCGCATGGTATGGTATGAGCCTTGCAGGAAAGTAGGAAAACGAAGAGGTTATCAGTATGAAGAGAACATGTGTTGTGCTGTTGATTTCGTTAGGCTTACTTGCCGGGTGTTCAGCACCTCCGAAATCTACCATCTGTACACCCAAAATTTGTGATATTTGGAATTAATCATGTCGAATCAAGCTCCGCCAATAACGAATAAAAAGAACAAGTGGTTATCCGATCAAGTTGATTGTGAGTTTCCCACCAAAGAAAGTATTGACGGATTGCAACTCTACCGCGCTTCTGCTGAGCAGCGCACCACAGAGCCATTTTCTATCGCGGTGACCGAATGTGAGGAGATGGAACACTACTTGGTCGATTTCCACCGTCTGACCATTATGTTTGCACTGCTGCAAAGTAAGCGTTGGTCTGACGAAAGTGAACAGTCGTTAATTGTTGAGTTTCTTACGCAAATCATTCTGTCGCCAGAACACGATCTTTATGTGAGTTTCTCTCACGGTGAGCCCGTAGGCGCAGCGATGGTGACGCGTTTGGAGTCAGAACTTTTGGTTTCCGATGTCGTGTACAAACAAGCTTTCGATAAAGAACGAGTTGCGGGTTATTTGAGCTGTTTGCTTGAAAAAGTCACACAAGAAATGTCAGCCGTAGAGAAAATTCTCATCGAAATTTGATCAATGTCGTAATAAGTTCCTAATCAGCCACTATCATATCCCCACCATTTATTACTTGGGATGCATATGAGAACGCTTAGGCTTATTTTGATGTCCGTTGTTGTGCTGCTGATGAATTCCGCATTCGCTTCGACACAATGGCAAACGCGCCAAGTGCTCATTCTCCATTCCTACGATGCTTCTTATCAATGGACTCAAGAGATGCAGAGAGGCATTGAGAAAGCCATTGACAGTATTGACGGCGATGTCCGTCTATCTGTTGAGTATCTCGACACCAAACGAATCTCTTCGGCGGACTACTTACAAAAGACCGCCGAGTATATGATCGCGAAATATCGCGGTTATCATTGGGATGGAGTGCTGGTCACCGATGATAACGCACTGCGCTTTGCACAGACGTACTTTTCACAGCAGCTCACACAGTATCCCGTCGTTGCCGTCGCGATCAATGATACACAGTGGCAAAGCCAATCGAGTAAACACAACTTCCAAGTCATTTATGAAAAAGACTTGCTAGATGAAAACCTCGCTCTGATTGAAGCCCTTCGCCCCAACATTCAAAAGCTCTATTATCTTGCGGACAAAAGTATTACCTCCGATCTGATTCGCGCCGACCTGAATCATTCGATGCGTCAGCACGCAAACATTGAACTTGTCGACATCTCAGATAAATCGCTCAGCGAAGCCTGCCAATTTTTAGCTCAGATTGATCCGGATGATGCGGTGTTACTCACGCACTACAACACAGAGCTGAGTTCTGGCGTATTTCATTCCTACAAAAAAATCTCGAACGCAGTAGGCGAAAGTAGCCGAGCACCGGTTTTTGTTCTGTGGGATCTCTATCTTGGGCAGCCTGGCATTGTCGGCGGCTACGTTAATAGTTCAGAGAAATTTGGCTATCAGGGCATGTTGATGCTGGCAGAGCAAATGGGCTATACCTTGCCAGAGGCGATGATGGATGAAAGGCCATCCTCACTTGTCTTTGATTTCAACGCACTAGACAAATACGACATCGATTTAGATAAGTTACCGTCTAACGCAACGTTATTGAATGAGCCCATTTCTTATTTGGTGAAGCATCGGCAGGTATTGCTGGTTGCGGGTGTAATTATTTTGTCGTTGTCTATGGTGATCGCCATGCAGTACATGACGATTCAGCAGAAAAAATTGATTAACTTGAAAAATCGCAAAATTGTTGCTCTGCAGAGAAGAACATTAGCGGTGCAAAAAGAGATGATTCATGTGCTAGGTGAAGCCATTGAAACACGTTCTGGAGAAACGGGTAACCATGTTAAACGTGTCGCGCAATTATCCGTTGGGTTAGGGCGTTTATGCGGATTGAGCCACCGTGAGTTGGAGATGCTAGAAATCATTAGTCCGATGCACGATGTCGGCAAAATTGCTATTCCTGAAGCCATACTGGACAAGCCCGGTAAACTTAGCCTAGAAGAGCGAGAAGTGATCCAGACCCATTGTGAAGTGGGTCATCGCCTCCTTAATAACAACAAAGCCAAGATCATGAAATTGGCCGCATTGGTCGCGTTACAGCATCATGAGCACTGGGATGGCCACGGCTACCCATATCGGCTAAAAGAAGATGAAATTCATGTTTTCTCAAGGGTTACAGCCATTGCCGATGTGTTTGACGCATTACTTAGTGAGCGTTGCTATAAAGCGGCTTGGGACATTCATCGAGTGATCGACTTCTTTGAACAGCAGAAAGGTAAGCAGTTTGATCCGTACTTAACGGATTTGCTACTCAACAACATCGACCAATTTGTCGAGATTCGAAACTGTTATCCAGATAATCTTAATGAATTCAAGCAGGCGAGCTAAATTCGCTACACTCTGCGCATTTATGATCATTCTCCGGCATAGATTATGATTTTTGTCGGAGAACTCCGGTTTTCTGAGCACTTTGCTTCATATAGTAAAGGGGATTTAAGTGAACGCCCTTCGTTCACGCTGATTTCTATAAACTGGGGAATGCGAATGATAAAAACAAAAATAAAATGCGTCATTTTCGACTGCGACGGAACCTTGGTCGACAGTGAAAAACTGTGCTGCCATGCTCTCGTGAATGTCTTTGAAAAATTCGGCTCTCATATTTCCTTAGAACAATGCCTTGCTCAGTTTCGAGGTGGGAAACTGGCTGACGTACTTTCCGATGCAATGGCATTGGCTGAGCTCGATATATCGTTGGATTTACTAGAGCCTGCTTATCGTAATGAGTTAAACCATTTGTTTAACGAGAAGTTGCAAGTGATGCCTGGGGCAGAAAACTTGCTCGATTTTCTCGAACGGGAAAAAATTGAATATTGCGTCGCGTCGAATGGCCCGAAAGACAAGATTGCGCTCTCTTTAAGGCTGACGGGTTTGTTAGAACGGTTTGAAGGGAAAATGTATTCGGCGTTTGAAGCGAATGCGTGGAAACCCGATCCTGATCTTTTGATGTACAGTGCGTTCCACATGGGGTTTGCAGCGGATGAGTGTATCTATGTCGACGATACGCCAAAAGGGGTGGAAGCCGGTATTAATGCAGGTATGAGGACGTTTCAGTTATTTAACGGTTATGACATTAACCAAACAACAGATGCCCGAGTCAGACAGATCGGGCATTTGGAAGAACTGATTGAGATTATTCGCCAAGAATCAAATTAGTGACAACTGTTACTGATGGAATGTACGTAAGCAGGTCGATTTTGATAGATAGGTGCCATTTGGAGACAACGAATGGCGCTGAAGTTCTTTGTATGGAAACCGCATGACGCACATGTGAACTTTTCCCCGTCTCCAGAGATGAAGTACTCGTCGTGTTGACAAAGTGGGCATACGGTATTTTCGTTTACGTCGATATATTTATAAGTATTCATTTTTTAATCACCAGCAGCAAAATAGGCCCTATTAGAATAGCGAAATGTTTAATAACAGGGCATTTTTTCACTCTAATAAACAAGTTCTTGAGAGTGATATCCCAGTATTGTATGAGAAGTTAGATATTTTCATTGCAATTTGTTTCTTGAGCCGAAAATGAAATTGAATGCTTATTCCCAATAAGAAAGAAGGCGTAAACAAATATGACCCAAAACGAATAAAGCAACTCACGGATATTAAAAAAGCTCCCGAAGGAGCTTTTGTCATTGTGTACGATATTGTTTAAGGATTTGTGACAGTGAGACAGTGGCCTTGGTAAGATTCGCCACTCCTGATGACGACTGCTGCGCAACGTTGCGTATCGTATTTGATTGGCTGCGAATATCACTGAGCTCTGAGGCAATGTCGTTAGCGACCGCACTTTGCTCTTCAGCAGAGGTGGAGATTTGAATACTCATGTCCATCAGTACTTTCGCTGAGTCAGCAATCGATTTGACGTCCGTACCAATTTCTGCAATCAAATCACTGCTGGTTTTCGCTTGGCTGACCGTTTGGGCGGTAATCGAAGCGATGTTTTGACTCTCTGTTTGCAGCTTCTCTATCATGGCTTGAATTTCAACAGTGGCCGCCTGAGTGCGGCTGGCCAAGGTTCGAACTTCGTCGGCCACTACAGCGAAGCCACGCCCTTGTTCGCCCGCTCGTGCCGCTTCAATCGCGGCGTTAAGTGCCAGCAGGTTTGTTTGTTCAGAGATGGCATTGATGGTGGTGATTACATCATTGATTTGCGTCGTGTTGTCATTCAACGTGGATACTGATGTCGATGCTCGCTCAATGTAGCTAGAAAGCTTATCAATCTCTGCAATCGCGGACACAACGCGTTTATGACTACCTTCAATATGATGGGTATCGCGTTCTGTTTGATGCGTCGCTTGCTGAGAAATCGAAGAGACTTCTTTGGCTGAAGCGGTCATTTGCTCCATAGCGGTAGCCACTGAGTCTAATGAGGAATACTGATTTTGGATTTGCGTTTCGCTGAGCTTCATCTCTTTTTCAAATGAAGCACTGGTTTCGCCCATCGTATTTGCATTCTCTTTGACGCTTTTTACTAGATCGGTCAGAGTGTCCATGGCTTTGTCTAGCGCACAGCCAATGGTACCAAATTCATCACGACCCGGATGGAAGCCAAGACGAGAGGTTAAATCGCCCTCACCAATTTTCTGTGTAGTGGTGTAGAGAACCCACAGTGCGCCACCAAGGAAAGTTGCGACCCAATAACAAAACAAACCGAAAGGAGCGAGCCACAAATAGCTTAGCAAAAAGGTGGTTAGGGCGGAGGATCTAGCCTTGTCATCAGATTGTTTCGTATTCGCAGTGAGCTGATAAAACTGGCCATCGGCTCCTTTTAATGACACGGTAGTCATGCCATCTTTGTATTTTGCATCAGTTGCACTTGCGGCTTTAGATACACCACTGGTGGCCAAAATGGCTTCACTGTTGGGATGGCTGACGATCCCTTGTAAGCGGCTTTGCGCGGCGATTTTAGCCTGCACCTCTATCTGTTCTAGTTGGTTAACATAACGGGCACCTGAAACACAGGATAGGGCGAGGGTAAACAGGGTGACGATGACCCAGATTTTGTCATTGATCGACATTTTGATAAACAAGCGGTCGATGGTCCTAAATTCAACTTCTCTCATATCTGCTCCATATTGAGATCAATTCGTCGCTAAAGTTATAGTGATACGGAAAGATTTTATGAGAGGAAGCTCAAGGTTGTATGCAATTAATGATATGTAACATTTTAATATTGTGATCGGTACGGTATAACCACATATAACAGGATGTATAAAGAAGGTTTGCACGATGCAACCTGTTACACACTATTTCCCCACACATACTAAGGAGTGGTCATGTCAGAATTTGAACTGAAAAATGATGAGACACTAGAGTGGCTGGACGCGATGGAAATTGGAATCGATTTGTCGCAATACCCAAATGAAGAGAATGACGCAGACAGCGATGCCTGTTGATCCCCCCCTGACACACAATAATGAACTACCTTGCCCACCTACATTTAGCGGATGTTGCCAACAGTGACATGTTAGGCAACTTACTGGGCGACTTCGCCAAGGGTGACCCAAGCAAACAATATTCATCGGAAATTGTGCAAGGGATTCGTCTGCATCGCGCCGTCGATAAGTTTGTTGATACACACGGTATCGTGCAAGCGTGCAAAAAACGTTTCCCAGAAGCACAGCGACGTTTTGCATTAATCGCTTTAGACATGTTTTGGGATCATTGCCTTGCGATGCATTGGCATCGATACAGCGATATCTCTTTAGATTCATTTGTGCATTATGCGCAACGAGAAGTGGCCAAACACGACACCAAAGATCTGCCACCCTCTTTTTTGCTGTTGAATCAGCGCATGTGGCAAGGAAAGTGGTTGCAGTCATATCGTGAGATGGACAATATCGAGTTTGCTCTGCACAGAATGTCACAGCGTCGACCAAGATTGTCGCCACTCTTTGAATGTCATGCCACATTACAAGACGAATATGAGCGGTTTTCGAGCGCCTTCGAAACGCTTTATGCCGACACATTACAATTTAGCTGCAACCAACAGAAAGAGTTTGGCTTGTAGATAGAGATATTTATCTGCCTCTGCTACAATCCGCGCTCATTTTTTGGGGGCCGTAATGACAAATACTTTCATTGAGCTTGGACTTGACTCTTCGTTAAGCGATCATCTTTCTCAGCTAGGATTTAACACACCAACACCGATTCAACAGCAAGCGATTCCGCATCTTTTGCAAGGTAGAGATGTGCTGGCTGCTGCTCAAACAGGAACAGGAAAAACCGCCGCTTATGGCTTGCCTCTGATCCAAATGTTGTCACAACAGTTGCGAGAAGAAACGGCACCCAAACATCCTAGAGCACTGATCTTAGCGCCAACTCGAGAGCTGGCGCAGCAAGTGTTCGATAATTTGAAACAGTATGCGCAACATACTGATTTGGCAATCGTTACTGTATACGGTGGAACCAGCATCCGTGTTCAACAAGAACAATTGGCGAAAGGTGTTGATATCCTCATTGCGACGCCTGGGCGTCTATTGGATCATCTTTTTACCAAGAAAACCTCATTGAACCAGTTGCAAATACTGGTGTTAGACGAAGCCGATCGCATGTTGGATATGGGCTTTTTGCCCGACATTCAGCGCATTATGAAAAGAATGCCTGAAGAGCGTCAAACGCTGCTGTTTTCCGCTACGTTTGAAACGCGTGTTAAAGCACTGGCTTATCGTTTAATGAAAGAGCCTGTCGAAGTTCAGGTTGCCGCGGCCAACAGCACCGCCGACACCGTTAAGCAGATGGTGTATCCGGTCGACAAAAAACGCAAAAGTGAGTTGTTGGCGTATCTCATTGGCTCTCGTAATTGGCAGCAAGTGTTGGTGTTTACCAAAACTAAACAAGGCAGCGATGCTTTGGTGAATGAACTAAAGCTCGATGGCATCAAGGCTGCGTCCATCAATGGCGATAAATCGCAAGGTGCACGTCAGAAAGCACTGGATGATTTTAAATCGGGTAAAGTACGCGCGTTAATCGCCACCGATGTCGCCGCGCGCGGTTTGGATATTGCGCAGCTAGAGCAAGTCGTAAACTTCGATATGCCTTATAAGGCGGAAGATTACGTGCACCGAATCGGCCGAACGGGGAGAGCAGGGCAAACGGGTCTCGCAGTGTCGTTTATGTCACGAGATGAAGAATACTTGCTGCAAGCGATTGAAAATCTTCTGGATACCCGTTTACCGCAAGAATGGTTAGCGGGATTTGAGCCCAGTGAAAAAGAGAACTACGTTGAAGATACTTCTAGCAAGCGTACCAGTCGTTCAGCAGAGAAACGTAAGCTTAAGCAAAAGTTAAAAATTCACCAAGGCCGTGGTAAAAAGCGCTGATTACCGTTCGGGCTCACCGCTTAAGTTAAAGCACAAAAGTTAGAGAACAAAGAGTTAGGTCGGAACGGGCACACCATTCCGACCTGTTTTATTACTAGCCCTAGCCAAAGGAGGCCAAAGAAAACGCGGGTTCTTCTTCAAGTGATTGCGGCATCGCCAAAAAGTAACCTTGGTACATATCCAGATTCAACAATTTCATTAGGCTAAGCTGCTGCTCGGTTTCAATCCCTTCAATCACGGTTAGCGATTCCATTTCTCGGGCAAAAGCCAATGCGCATAACAGCAAGTTGGTATCGCCTTCTTCGTAGCGCTGAAGCAAAGAGCGGTCAAGCTTAATGATGTTGGGCAGTATATTGCGTGTGCGCTCCTGAGTGGAGGCCGCAATGCCAAAGTCGTCAATGGCCCACCAAAAGCCGTTTTTACTCAAAGAGCGAGTCGCGCATTGAAGCTCTTGCTCACAGTTCACTTTGATTTCAATCAGTTCCATGACAATTTGCTCTGGGCAAAGATCGACTTCTCGAATGGTTTTTAGCAAAAAATGGTAGCTCAGCTCTTCTAATGCCAGTCTTTCAACCGCATGCGGTAACACATTGAGAAAGAGTTTCTTATCTCGATAACTGGATTGAGCAAAATTGCGTATGTGCATGATGCGGCTCAAACGTTCAACGTTGAGCTTATCAATTGGTGAGATCTCATCGGAATGAAAAAAATGGTCGGGACGGATAATACTTCCGTCATCACACTGGATTCGGACCAGTGCTTCAAGGCCCACAACAGTCAGGTCTTTTTTGTAAATTGGCTGAAAAACACTTCGAAGTGTCATTTCCTTATAGCGTGAAACAAACTGTCCACCCTGCTCAGAAAATATATACTCGTTCAGCTTCTCTGCAGTTAACGTGTTCATCTTACGGCTCGAATTAGTGGTAGAACAGCTCCTTGTTCCTACCATGCGAAAAACAGTGTTCTGTGCTGAGTCAAATCTTTGTCTAACTTTCTAATGGATGCACAGCCACATACTTTGGTTCAATGAACCTCTAGGTCAACTGACCCTAATTAATACTTCTAAAGTTAATATCTAACCCGCGCTTGTTTTGCTTATCAAGTAAAGTTGCATGCCAAACTTATAATTGTCGAAGCAGCTCAAATTTTGTGTTGCATAAGCGTTAAAACTTGGGGGTAATTTGCGCAGTTAGATCGATTTACCACTGGAGTACTGCGTAAAATTGAACATATTTACGCACCATCTGTTTGTTCCCTGAGCGCCTTAGCGGGTGGCCAAACTTTAGGTAACAAGGAGAAATGTTGAAACGGCTTTCCAATGATTGAGTCAGCTGTGAATCACTGGTGTAGAGCGAAATTCCTTGTTCACTGTACTCGTTGATTTGGTCCGGTAGCTCACCCATCCACCAATAAAGAAGTTCACGGCTAGTTTTACTACGGCTGATCCAGTGATCACCGATAAGGAACAATAAATCATTGGGTTGTATTGCAAACCCATACTCACTTTGCCATTCAGTGACATCGGCCAGTAAATTGTCTCGGCATGTTTTGCCCGCACTGACCATATGGTGAGATAACACCCAAACCGTGCCGATTTCTGATGTTACCCGGTATTGGTGTGGCAACTCGCCCACATCCACTTTTTCCAGCGGCTCAATCACGCTTTCATGAGCAAATTGCTTAAACGTGTTCTGCATACGGCGCGCAAAAGCCAATCCTAAGTGGTGCTCACTCATACCTTGGTTATGTACGGCGGGATAGTGCTTTTCACACAGTTTTAAACAATCGTCCTGAAAGTTGTTGACGCTTTTAATCACAAGGTCGAGTAGCAAGATATGTCCTTATAGAAATCGAAACAGTCATCACGTTTTTGAGGTTAGCATGTTTAAAAACAGGCAACTAACATTCGCTTACAAGTTCTTGATCAAAACATCATATTTTTACCTTCCTTAATGCTGACTGATTGTTTCAATAACTGAATTGATTTGAGACAAGGCGCTAAAAGGGCAGATGGGTCAAAGAAGAACAAATAATGAAAAGTTCCTTCAATTTTTTCGAACAAGTTGTTCCACCGCCGTAGGTAGCTCGTTTGTAAAACTTGGTAAATAATCTTACTCACTTTGTAGGGGAAAGGTTATATTGCGTACTGCTACCTATTCTCATTCTCTATTGTCTATAAGGTTGGATAAAACGATGGAAAATCATGTGACGCAGTACAACGCCATTGCTCGGCTGATTCATTGGGTATCGGCTGCGGTCATCGTTGGTATGTTTGCCGTCGGTTTGTGGATGGTGGATTTGTCGTATTACAGTGAGTGGTATCGCATTGCACCGAACTGGCATAAATCTGTCGGAGTCTTGCTACTCGCTTTGACTTTGTTTCGTTTGGTATGGAAGTTGGTGAAGCCATCACCGGCCATCGAAGGTAAAAAAGCCGAAGTCATCGCCGCAAAAGCAGCGCATCACACGATCTATTTATTACTGATGGTGCTGTTTATCTCTGGTTATTTAATTTCGACGTCTGATGGACGTGGAATAGAAGTATTTAATTGGTTTACCGTCCCAGCAGCCGGTGAGTTGTTCGCTAATCAGTCTGATATAGCGGGAGCGATTCACTTTTATGTTGCTTGGGCATTAATCGGCCTTGCTGCACTCCATGCACTTGCCGCTTTAAAACATCACTTTGTCGACAAGGACAATACATTAAGAAAAATGATAGGAGCTCGAACATGAGAAAGTCAGTTATTGCGACAGGTTTAGCGTTGATGATGGCAGTGCCGTTTGCTGCAAACGCTGCTGATTACGTTATTGATACCAAAGGGGCGCACGCGTCTATTAACTTTAAAGTGAGCCATCTTGGTTATAGCTTTATTAAAGGTCGTTTTAATACCTTCTCTGGTGACTTTTCTTACGATCAAAACAACATTGCTGCGTCGAAAGTAAACGTAGTGGTTGATACTCGTAGCTTGGATTCTAACCATGCAGAGCGTGATAAGCACATTCGTAGTGGCGATTTTATTGATGCAGGCAAATTCAATACCGCCACGTTTACTAGCACCAAAGTGCTGGATAAAGGTGATGGTAAACTGGATGTGATGGGGGATTTGACGCTGCACGGTGTAACAAAGCCTATTACTATCGCTGCTGAGTTTGTTGGCGCGGGTCAAGACCCTTGGGGTGGTCAACGTGCGGGCTTTATCGGTACGACTCGCCTAGAGCTTGCTGATTTCAATATCCCAGTGATGGGGACTTCAAGCTACGTTGATATGGAATTGCACGTAGAAGGCATTAAGAAGTAGTTTCTTCGCATGAGATTACGTTGCGAATGAAATAAGAAAGATCAATAAGAAAGCCTCCAATGGAGGCTTTCTGCTTATTTAAGCCATGTTGTTTATTGTTTTCGTTACGCCGTTTCTAACTGACGCGTTTCAACGAGATTCAGACGCTCACCATAAATTGGACGCAATGCGTTCAGTACTTCTTGACGAGACACAACACCTGCGAACTTGCCATTTTCTAGCACAGGCAGAACATGGGGCTTGTTCACTTTCATGCTTTTCGCGCGCTCTTCAAGTGACAGTGACGTCATGCGAGTAGCGATGCCCATGCTAGAGGTTGGGTATAGCTGCTCTTTATCGATACACAAGAATTCCACCACGTCGACTAGTCGGTCGTTGACATCAATCGCCACCACATCACGGCTCATCAAATCCACAACTTTTTGGCCAGTGCTTGGGAGGTAATCTTGGCACCAAAGATCAACCATGACATCGTGTGCAGAGAGGAAGCCGACGAGACGACCTTCAATATCAACCACTGGCGCACTGATAATGTGATTGTCTAAAAGAGTATCAAGTGCGGTTGCGATTGGCATTTCTACGCCTAGTACCACTGGTTGTGCATCCATGATGTCTCTAACTACTGCTGCGTTTTTCATAGTAAATTCCTTAACTGACGTAATATGTGTTGTTTGTGTAATTGTGCTGATTTTTGCTGCTTTTAGTTCTGGGCGACGGTAGATACACCAGTTCGCTAAGCCGACTAATACAGCGCCGCCGACGATATTGCCCAAAGTCACGGGAATAAGGTTGGCAGTAATAAAGTGACCAACATTGAGATCCGCATATTGGCTTGCATTCACGCCGACTTGCGCCCAAAAAGCGTCAGGAGCGAAGTTGGCAATCACGATTCCTAGTGGCACCATAAACATGTTGGCGACACAGTGCTCAAAACCGCTGCTGACAAACATGGCGACCGGCAACATGGTCATTACGGCTTTTGTCATTGCGTTGGCAGAGCTGAACGTTAACCAAATAGCAAGACAAACCAGCAAGTTACATAGCACCCCTAAAGAGAATGCTTGAATTGTCGTGTGGTGAAGTTTGTGTTGAGCGATGTTCAACGCATTCAAACCCCATTGACCACCGTCCATTTGGTACAAACCAGCACCTGTCACCAGAAGCAAAAGAAACATTGCACCGATAAAGTTACCGATATAAACCTTGCCCCAGATTGACAGCATTTTCGTAAAGCTGATTTGTTTGTTTGCCCACGAAATACTCGACAATACTGAACTGGTAAACAGCTCCCCCCCGCAGATGACGATCAGAATTAAGCCCATACTGAAAGCCAAACCGCCAGCGAAGCGGCTAAGACCCCATCCCGCATTGGCACTACCCGTTGTCACCGTGATGTAGAAAAGAAACGCGAGACCGATAAAAGCGCCAGCCATAATCGCCAATCCTAACGTCATGGCGCTGGTTTTATTGGCTTTGCTAAGGGCAAATTTCTCGGCTTCTGCCATCATTTCTTTGGGTGAAAAGTATTGTGTGTTTTCAGAGGTAGCCACTGACATGTTGACTCCTTTTATCTGAGTTCATTGATACTCCTTAATATTGTTCTTGGTTATGTTGAAAGCCCTGACGTTGTTAGTGAGTGCGGTGTTCCCGAACCGCACAATCAGATTAAGCGTTTGAGTATCTACAGGTAAAATTGATAATTTTTAGTTTTCTCATCAAATTATTTGATATGCCCAAAGAGAGGCGTAAAATGAAACCCATTGCTCATCAATTTGATGTATTGCTGTAGTAATTAGGGGAACAAAACTTGCGTTATTCGTTAAAACAGTTGGCCGTTTTTGATGCGGTCGCTGATACAGGAAGTGTGAGCCAAGCGGCTGACAAACTCGCTTTAACTCAATCGGCAACCAGTATGTCTCTTGCACAATTAGAGAAGATGTTGGGACGGCCTTTGTTTGAGCGACAAGGAAAACAAATGGCTTTAACCCATTGGGGGATGTGGTTAAGGCCAAAAGCGAAGCGATTACTCCAAGATGCCCAACAAATAGAAATGGGCTTCTACGAGCAACATTTACTGAGCGGAGAGATTCGTCTAGGGGCGAGTCAGACTCCTGCAGAACACCTTGTGCCAGACCTCATCAGCATAATTGATAATGACTTTCCTGAGATGCGTATTTCTCTCGGGGTGAAGAGTACCAATGGGGTTATTGAAGGCGTGCTGGATTACCGCTACGACCTAGGGATTATAGAAGGGCGCTGTGATGACAACCGTCTACATCAAGAAGTCTGGTGCCGTGACCATTTAACCGTCGTTGCTTCAGCAAATCATCCTTTTGCCAAACGTGAAACCGTGAGTTTGGCGCAGCTCGAACAAGCGCGATGGGTATTACGAGAACATGGCTCAGGTACGCGCAAAATTTTTGATAGCTCGATTCACCACTTGGTCGAAGATCTTGATGTGTGGCGTGAATACGAGCACGTTCCGGTACTCAGAAGCCTGGTGGAAAATGGTTCCTATTTGACTTGCTTGCCTTATCTTGACGTAGAACGCCATATTGAGGCGGGGAGGTTGGTCGCACTGAATGTTCCGGACCTCCATATGGAGCGAACGCTCTCTTTTATATGGCGAGCAGATATGGCTGAAAACCCGCTAGTAGAATGCATTAAGCGTGAGGGATTGAGAATGATGAAAGGAAAACCATCAGTTTTATAAGTGAAAAGCGAAGTTGGGTTATTTTCTAAATCTGTTGATTTAACGGTTGCGTCATGTTTTACGTGCAACAGTTTGGTTATTGCAACTATATATGTGATCGCCGTCGTGTATGTGTGACGAAATTTCGCCTAGTATTCATTGCCTGATTGATCTGTGAGTAGGCACAGGCCGCTCCAACAAGTTTGGGTTGCAAACAATGAGTACATTAGTCGCTATATCACTAACCACTGGTATTTTGTCTGGATTATGGGGATGGATTGCCATCTCACTTGGCCTCTTATCATGGGCTGGCTTTCTGGGTTGTACCAGCTACTTCGCTTCACCTAATTCTGGGTTGAAAGGGCTAGCGGAAAGCTTGCTGACAAATATGTCTGGTGTTTTTTGGGCGATGGTCATCATTTATGGCTCCACGTATGCTGGCCTAGAAATTCTAGGTTATGTCATTACAGCCTTGGTGGCATTTGCGATGTGTATTCAAGCGAAACAAACGTGGTTGGCCTATATTCCAGGCACTTTCATCGGTTCTTGTGCAACGTTTGCAGCAGATGGCAATTGGCAGCTAGTTGTGCCATCTCTGTTATTAGGCGGTGTGTTTGGGTACTTGATGAAGGCCTCTGGTTTGTGGTTACACCAGAAATCATCCGCTGCACAGCTTGCTCGACAAGCATGAGGTAGCCCCCCGATCTTATTTGTATCTAGAATGCTGAGTTTGAATCCCGCTTTGTATTCGCTATCAAAATTTATGATATTTGGTACAAGCGCATCGTTTGATGCGCTTTTTTTATTTCCGCTTTTGTTTCAGCCACTCTCTCTATCACCGTTGTTGTGCCTTTGGTGTGTTGCTCGCTGATAACGCACCGTCAAAGCATGGATTAGGTGTTGCCATTGGCCATGGTGACAATACGCTTTAGTGTCCAGCGCAGTAATACAGGGATACACTCAATGCCGTTTTCTTCACAGTGGGAAACAATCGACAAGGCCAGATCGGGTTTTGCGTGTTTCTTAAGTACCTTGTTCACGACCTTTTTGGCAGGAATAGGATGTTCATAAGGAATTTTGATGAGATCCTTAAAGAATTTATCAAAGCCATGATTATATAAAAAATGTTCTATGTCGTGATCGGGCAACTCAGTAAGTCGATGACGTTCTTGATCGTGTCCGAGCATGCTTTTCACCGTTGCAGCGTATTTCTTGCCTGCTGCATCACCATCTGTCACCACATGCCAATCGATTCCCATCGCCTTCGCCACTTTGATCAGTGAGCGTAATCCGGATTGGGCAAACTCGATAATTTGCACGCCTTCTGCCGCCAAGTTGTATCCACATTGGTTGGCCAGTTCATTGAACAGCCAAACTTCCGTTTCACCTTCTACTAACAACCAGCAACGAGCGAAAAGAGCCCCAGATCGATGGAAACGAATGTGGAAACCGATTCGACGCAACTCATCCACACTGAAACGCTGTGGTTGGATGCTTTTGGCAACCGTTTTATCGGACTGCCGGATGAGACGACGAATGGAGTAGAGTGGAACAGAACCCAGCAATGCGCCGCTGTTGGTGGTGAGGATTTTTTGCATGGGCAACATTTGCAACAAGCTCCATGCGCGAGCCAAGTGCGTTGGATGGAGTCGGCCTTCAGGATCTTCAATGATCAAGATAGGACGAGCGCAGCGACGTAAATCACTTGGGCCCTTGGCTTGCAAATAGGCATTTAACAATCCCATCAACAGCAAACGTGTTTGCTTGTTGTTGGTTTCCTTAATGAATTGACTAAGATTTTTGTCTGCAGACGTCGCGTTATAAAACAGGCCATCGCGTGGCTTACGTGGGTCATTACGGGTCGGGCTTTTAAAAGAAAAATAGTGATCGACCAACGAATGCATGGAGTTTAAACTGCTGCGCATCTCGCCTTTGTTTACATGGCCCGGTATTGCTAACAAGCGACGACAGGTATTATCAATCCGTTTTTCAATGCGGGCATTTTTACCATTTGAACCATTGGTAATTTCGGGGAATCGACGTGAATCTCGCAAGCGAATGACCGGATGCAGAGACATGAGCTCTTGTGCGATCTTTTCGGAATGATGAAGCGCTTTGGTTGAACCGTCGTTATTTAAAAATGCATAGTGCGTCGTGATGTCGTAACCTTCTCGGGTCGCACTAATGCGGTAGAAAATTCTATGATCGCCATTGTCGTCCTGACACCAAATAGGCTTAAGGCGTCGGTAACGTCCTGCTTTTGTCTCATGTCTATCGGTAGAACGGAAGCAGAGCACAATTTGTAGATGCTGTGTTTGAGGATGTGAGATGGAATAATCGACGTGAAAATCAGACATCTTGAATTGGTATAACTCAGCATCTGTCGGAAGAGCGACGGAAAGAGCGTCCAAAAGTGACGATTTGCCCCAAGTGTTTTCACCAATCAGGGTAGTGAGCTCATCAAAAGAAAGAGATAACCGCCGTATGCCGCGAAAACCGGAGATTTCAATTCGTTCTAAAAGCATAACTCTCCTCCATGCGCGCCGTAATTATTTGAATGTAAAGTGAAAGGCGCTTATAGAAAGAATATGACAAAATTAAGCTGGCTGTTTGTTATGGTGTCACACTTTTCATTTGACTGATGATTTTTTGAGCAAATAGAGAAAGTTAGCTGTGATGCTTTACGCGCTCCCGATGATTTCTTTGCATAACAGTTTCATAAAATTCACGATTCTGTCATCATTCTGCTCTAAGTATAAAGGGATGAAGAAAGAGAAGGTGACTATGATAAAAACAAATAAGCCAGTCACGCTGAAACTGGCACACATCAATGACACTCATTCCTACTTTGAGCCAACGTCATTACAACTCAAAATCCAACTCCAAGATGCGCAAATCGAGCCTTACGTCAGTGCTGGTGGTTTCGCTCGCGTTGCGACCCGCGCGCAACAAATCAAGCAAGAAGCAGAACGACAAAATAAAGGATTTCTATTTGTCCATGCGGGAGATTGTTTCCAAGGAACGCTCTACTTTTCCCTGTTCAAAGGAAAAGCCAATGCCGATCTGCTCAACTCAATGGGTATTGATGCCATGGCTTTGGGTAACCACGAGTTAGATATGGGCAATGAGCCAGTGGCGCAGTTTGTCCGTCGGATTGATTTCCCATTGTTAGCAGGAAACTGGAATCTCAGCGCGGAGAGTGATGAGAAAACGCTAAAAATCAGTGATGCCGACAATATTCGAAGCTTTGATACAGAAACGCGTGCGGCGACCTATATCATCAAAGAAATCAACGGTGAGCCGGTCGCGCTGTTTGGTTTATCACTGGATAAAATGGCAGACATTGCTAACCCAGATCCTGACACGCCTTTTGAGAATGCGGTTGAAACCGCAACGGCCACTGTGCGCTTGTTGCAATCGCTGGGCATTAATAAAATCATTTTACTCAGTCACTTAGGCTATGAGGGTGACATAGAACTTGCCAGCAAAGTATCGGGTATCGCTTTGATTGTTGGTGGACACAGTCATAGGTTACAGGGTGACTTTGGTGCGATTGGTCTGGGTAAAGACGACGACTATGGTTTAAAAATTAACGATACCTATGTTGTTCAGGCAGGGTTTCATGCACTCACCATGGGGCATTGTGAAATTGAGTTTGCTGCCGATGGCAGTGTAAAGCGCTTTGTTGGGCGCAATGAGTTGTTGATTGGTCGACGAATGTTCTTAGACCCCGGATTGAATCAGCAAAGTGATGAGGATTGGTATACTCAGGCCGCCGATTTTATTGATGGCCAATGTAATGTTGTCGTGTGCAAGAAAGATCCTGATATTCAGTATCTTATGCAGAATAAATACATTCCGCGAGTGCGCGAGCTGCAAAAGACGATTATCGCGCATACCGATCGCGCACTTCGCCACGTTCGTATTCCAGATGAAGTCGGCCCTAGTGAACTGGCGCCAATGGTCGCGGCGTCATTTGTTCATGCGTTAAACAAACGTCAACGTCAGGTTCAATTTGCCATTCATAACGCCGGAGGGGTAAGAAACTCACTAAACTCAGGCGATGTTTCGGTCGCCGATGTGGCTGGCAAATTACTGCCTTTTGCCGTTCCTATTGGTTGTTATGACGTTCAGGGGAAGACGATTGCCGCTGCATTAGAAGGGGCAATCAACAACGCGACCAATAATGGTGTAGAAGGAACCGGTTCGGGTAGTTACCCGTACACTTACGGATTAAGCTATCGCTATTGTCCGCAAAACCCAGCAGGTAGCCGCATCGAAGCGTTGCAAATTTGTCTAGATGGGCGTTGGCAGCCTGTTTCTCCGCTACAGTGGTATCGAGGTTGTTCATCTGCTTATACGATGAAAGGAAAAGAAGGCTACGAAGCGATACGCCAAATGAAAGGGGAAGGCTGGGTGAGTAATTTATCCATGGCAGACTGTTTCATCGAGTATCTATCGGATTTGCCTAACGTGCTAAATCAACAAGATCGTGCTCGCCACGTCTAGTTCATCAAACTTGGTATAAACTTTGCTCAGCTTCTTTGGCGTAACAGCGGGGGAGCGCTTATGTGGAAAGATTGGATGGATACCGCGGTGGTGGTTGGGTGGATCGCAATTTGGTCAACACTTGTTTATCTTGTGCCGCTAAATGGGGTGTGAGCCACCTAAGAAAGAGTCAAGGAGCGCTTTTGCGCTCCTTTCTTTTGTCAGGATAATGTCAAAATTACCCAAACTTGCGCTTGGCATTAGCCTTGGAAGTTTTGTGGGATTACAATATCGAACGTTTGGGGAGTAGTTAGCGTAAGTTTATTTGTCGTCATCTCGTTAGGCCAAAGCCTTTCCGGCAAATAAAGGTGAGTTATCCTCTCTTTGTTTCTTTGTCATCAACAGAAACAGAGAAAGCATTCCAGTTCACTTCAACGAGACCAACGCATTCATACACAGTACAGAATTAGGAACGATTCTGTGCCGATTTGTCATGTATGCGGAAGGGCTCGGACGATTGGGTTTTCTTCCGCATTGGAGGAAATTATGTCCCTATTCGACACCTCGTCATCTTTAATGTCCAATACTGATCTCATGTATGGCAGTTTTGCGCTGCTCACCATGGCGATGGTTTGCCTCGATATTTGGCAAACGCGTGGCGGTGCCATTTCAATGAAGAAAGCGGTGGGCTGGAGCCTATTCTGGTTTTTGCTCGCGTTTCTATTTGCGGCCACCATCTTCCATTTCTGGGATTTCTACGCGCCAGACAGCTTGTACACCCACCAAGAAGCAACGACGGCGTTCATTACTGGTTATTTGCTCGAAAAATCGTTGAGTGTGGATAACCTGTTCGTGTTTGCCATCATCTTTGCCCAATACAAAGTCCCCGAATCACTTAGACCTCGCGCTTTGCTCTGGGGGGTGATTGGCGCGTTAGTGTTACGTGCCCTGATGATTGCGGTAGGCGCACAGTTGCTGGCTCAATACCATTGGATCCTCTACTTGTTTGCCGCTTTCCTCATTTGGACAGGGATTCAGCTTGCACGAGATAAAGAGGAAGAAGAAGAACTAAGTCCAATGCCAGAAAAGCTGATCAGACGCTTTTTCAACGTCACAAACGATTATCATGGCAACGCGGTATTTGCACGAGAAAACGGACAGTGGTGGGCAACCCCGATGTTGATAGTGATCGGAGTGATTGCCGTCATGGATGTAATGTTTGCGCTAGACTCCATTCCCGCAATTTTTGCGGTCACTCGTGAGCCGTTTTTAGTGTTGGCTGCTAACGTGTTTGCGCTGTTGGGTTTACGTTCACTCTATTTTGTACTGCAAGCCATGATCGACAAGTTCATCTATTTAAAACCAGCTTTGGCTGTGATTATGATGTTTATTGGGGTCAAAATGCTGCTGGTGGGCACGGCGTATGAAATTCCGACCATTTGGTCGCTCTCATTCTTACTTATTGTGATGACAACGGCCGTTGTTGCCTCTGTTATTGCCAACAAAAAGGACATCGCAATGAATGAGAAAAGCCTGAAAATATCTAATACAAATAATGCGGATTTATAAAGTCACTACCGCCAATGAAAATAAATTATGTAAACAAACTGTGACCCGTGGTCTTGATTGAATGCTCCAAAATGATGAATATGCAGGCAGGGTGGCTTGTTTTTGCATAATTATGCATCATTGCGTATTGTTTACTATTTTAATTTGTTATGGCCTTGTTTCATTAGAAAATGTAATCCGAATGTGGAAAAATAGTCATTTTTTGAGCACAAAAAAAAGCACTAAGATTCATCCATCGAAACGAAGTACGTTGAAAGATTTAAGAGAGGCAATCATGGCACAAGCAATGCAAATGAATTCTGTAGCTTTACCAACCTCTATGGATAAGAAAACCTATTCGGTTAACTTCAAAGGATTGATTGCTCACCTATTGGACATTCTTTTTGTAGACAACTCGACTCAGAGTAACTACTACGCAGATGAGCTACCAGTGCATCTACAAAAAGACATCGGTATGTACCGCTAAGTCTAATCAAAAGTTGAAAGCCGGCATTTATGCCGGCTTTTTGTTTGCAAAAAAGAATTACATTCATACGTAATGCTAGCGCATCCCGCTCTTACTCGAAATTTCTCGCTGTGGTAGAGTGAGTATTCCTGTTTCTCCCACATCTGTTTTCCTATGTTATCAAATTTGAAGTCAGCGTTTCCCCTTGGCGTCCGCTACATGATTCTATCGGCTTTGGGCTTCGCTCTAATGTCTGCCAGTGTTAAGTACGTGAGTGTGCACGGTATTCCTTTGTTTGAAATTGTCGCGGCCCGTGCTTTGGTTTCACTAATCATCAGCTATCTGGATGTTAAACGAAAAGGAATATCGGTTTGGGGGAACAACAAACGCTGGTTGTTTGCTCGTGGTGCGGTGGGCACGCTGGCATTGATGTGTGTCTATTATGCAGTGACGGCATTGCCTTTAGCGGAAGCGACCATTCTTCAGTATGTACACCCTGTTTTCACTGCGCTATTGGCGGTACTGTTTTTGAAGGAGCGAGTACAGCCGGCAACCCTTGCTTGTATCGTGCTTTGCTTGTTAGGGGTATTCACCATGGTTTACCCAAGCTTTGATGCATCGGGTGTCGGTGAACTGCCGATGTTGAGTGTGGGTATTGCGCTATTGGGTGCGTTTGGCAGTTCGATTGCCTACGTGATTGTTAGGAAGCTGAGCCGTACAGAAGACAGCTCTGTAATCATTTTCTATTTTCCTTTAGTCGCACTGCCAGTGTCAGCCATGCTCATTGGTGATGACTTTGTCGTGCCCGATGTCGCCCTAATTTTGGTGCTGATTTTGGTGGGCATTTTCACTCAAATTGGCCAGTTTGGTCTCACCAAAGCGATGCAAACTCAAACAGCGGGTAATGCCTCTGCTTATTCTTACGTACAGATCGTTTTTTCCGCCTTGTTAGGTGTCGTATTGTTTAATGAGGTTCCCTCAATTTGGACGTTGTTGGGTGGTTCATTGATCGTAACAGGTGCTTTGATCAACGTATTTGGACCGAAATCCAAGTGGCTGGCGAATCGCTAATAGTTAGAAGCGAAAAAGAATGCGCCATCCAGATCTGCCATATTTTTGCATCGCCTTTTAAACACGTGGGCAAGGTGGATCTGACTCTCATTGTTATCCGATAAGAGAATGTTCTTGTCGACTCTTTTAGAGAATGTGCTACTAATTCAGTCTGTTAGAGGATGAAGGAAGGACAGGGTGGAGAATGATTTCATTACAGGGTCACATAGTTGTTGATAAAGCCGACCTAGAGAAGGTGATACAGGCACTGCCTCTACACATGGAACTCACACGCAAGGAGGCGGGTTGTCCGCGCGAGAAGCGTTGTATCTGGTGAGAGCCGTAGCGGCTCATCCAAAATTTGTTGGGGCGGACTTTGTTGAATATCTGCCTGAGCTGGATGAATCAGGGGTATCAAAAGAACTGATGATTAAGTTAGTCGACAGTGTTTGGGGTTTTAGGCAGTAGCGAACATATTGACAACGCTAGAAAGGACAACCGATGTACACAGAACAAGAACAGCAAACCATTGATATTGTTGAGCGACAGCTTGAAGCATACAACCACCGCGATATTGAGGCCTTTGCAGCCACGTATCACCCAGAGGTTGAAATTGCCCATTTTTCAAAAGGGTTGCTTTATTCGGGTAGGGAGACTTTGATCAAACGTTATGGCGAGAAGTTTGGTGGATTAACGTATTTACGCGCGACCTCGTTAAAACGCATTGTGCATGAGCAATATTTGGTCGACCATGAGTTGGCGGAATCTTCAGATTTGGCAAGTCGGGAAATAAACCGCAGCATTAAGGTGGTGGCAGCTTACGAAGTGGAAAACGGACTGATTAAACGCGTCATGTTCATGGGATAAAAAATGGGTGTTCATTCGAACACCCAAGATCATTTAGCGTTAGCGAGACATTACTTTTTACGGCAGTATTCCGCAATAACGTACATCGATTGGCCGCCATTCACTTTACCTGAAACCAATTTAGGATCGTCACTTAGGCTAATGCCACGGATAACGGTACCTTGTTTGATAACTTGGTTAGTGCCTTTGATTGGCAGATCTTTGATAACCGTAACATCGTCGCCTTTTTTCAGTTCAGCGCCGTTACAGTCAACGGTTTTGTCGTCCGCAGACATTCCTTTCATAGCCCAAGTCTTGATCTCTTCTTCCATGTACATCATGTCAAGAGCGTCCAAAGCCCAGCTTTCAGAGTTTAGGCGAGTCAATTGGCGCCATGCAGTCACTTGTACCGCAGGAACCTGGCTCCACATGCTGTCAGTAAGGCAGCGCCAGTGATTAATGTCTTTTGGTTCATCGATTTCACCTAGGCACTTTTCACAAACCATGATAGCTGTGTCAACGGTCACGTGACCGTGAGGCGGTACTGCATAAGCAGTAAGCGAAGATTCAGAAGAACACAATTCACATTTAGACTGGCAACGATCCAGCAGAGTTGCTTCGATAGACATAAGAACTCACCTTAGTAGTATTAACTTGAGGCGGTATTATCCACTTTATCCTGAGAATTAAAAGGGTCTTCGCCAATTAAAGTGGGGATTTTACAACATTACAACCCAAAAAGAAGATTTGGTTTAAGTGTGGAGCAATCAAGTTATATGGCTTCCAATAAAATGCCCAGTGTTACAGGTAACACTGGGCATGATTCGAACATTGAAATTTATGATTTACTTGCTGGCATCTAAAAACGCTGCGTCGACGGCTAGCGAACCGTCACTGTTGCCTTTGGTGAGGGTAAACTGAACGATTTGAGAACTCATTTGACCGTGAGCTGCAGCTTCGTCAGCCGATCCGGGTGCAATCACCGTAGAGTGGGCTGCGTTAGAAGACTCATCAAAGTAGGAAGCAAGACGAATACCAGATGCATCAGTCGCCGTATTTGCTAATCCTAGTTTCTTAAACAATGGCTCTGTCCCTGCTGTCGGAATTTTCGACACTTTATTGGGAATGGTTGCATCGCCATTGGATTGAATGCCCAACAAAGAACCGCTCACTTGAGAAGCCATATTGAATGGGTCAACGTTGTCCAACACGGTCTGCGCTGCGTAAGTAAACGAGGTCAATGTACTGTCAATTTTACTTTTCATTTCGGCATCCGCAGCGTTATAGAAGTTGTTGAAACATGTGCCTGGTTTGTCTTTGGTCGGACATGTATTCGCGTAGTAATCTAAGTAACTTGGAATTGCCGCCGCAGTGATGCTGTGCTTGATGATGGGTGAAAATGACCCAGACTCAAACAAAAATGGTGCAATACCGCCGCCTGGATTGGCTAATGTTGCTGTTTTGTAAGCAAACATCGGATCAATCGTAGGGTTGACTGAGGTATTCGCAACAGCGTAGCTACTGATACCAGTAATGCCACCGATAGAATGACCAATCAGAGAGACATCCGCCTGATTAACTGTCTGGAAAGCAACTTCTGTTGGATTTACGTAATTGAGTGCGTATCGCAGCCCTAAACCATCAATTGCGCCTTGACGAATGTTGTCTCTTGCCACTGGCAAGTATTCAAGATTCATAAAGACAGTCGGTGTGTTGGGCGTCGTGACGGTCCCATCAGACAAAGCACGTTGACCATGCAATGGCTGATCGATAGCGATTAATGCATACGGGGTTTTACCCGTTTGAATAGCGGTACTGATGTGGCTCAGTGCTAATGCATAAGCGCTTTCCTTTAGGTTGGTAATTCCATGCTGATATTGCAGTAGTGGTACATTATCTGCGCCAGCACCTTTAGGAACAAACATGATGAAAGGCACTTCTTTGACTGCACGGATCTGTGGTACTGCACTGTATCTGGTCATAATTCGATCGGCGTCAAGCTGAGTACCATCGGCCAATGTCAGTTTCGCCCCCACAAGCAGTGCTTGGTGCGGCGCGGAGTAGAGCTGAGCTGGCAGATCCGTAAAGCCTAAATCGACTAACTGCTGGCTGATTGCAGCCTTATCTGCGTCTGAGCCAGAACTCAAGGTCTTTAGAATCTTAAACACACTTGGCATACCGCTGCGCCAAGGAAGCGTCTTCCATTCTTTACCTTCGACTTGATCACTCAGGAAGTAGGGCAGCTTGACTGTACCACGAAAAACTTGAATGGAATCGAGTGTTGGTGCCGCTGTTAGCGTATCGTAACTGGTTTTTAACGTATTTGCTTGATCGTCACCAAATGCCGCTTTGAAGAGTGGATCATTAGTGACTGCTGTGCCGAAATCGGCACCGGCATCGTCTGCGTCAATGCTGTAAAGCGAGTTGAGCTCGTCAACTGAGAGGTTGTTTGGGTTCGCGGTTCCTTTCCAAACACCAGCAGGCTTAACAGCAGGATCTATTGAGGCTGCTATCGCTGCTTTTGTTCCTTGCATTACATTGCCTGCTGACGCAGTCGTAAACCAAGAAGAGTAAACAATTTCGTCTTTGCTGGTGACTTGTGCATTATCTTCGAAGGTTTTTTCAATATTCCAGATAATTTTTTGCGGCGTCGCCAATACACCAGGCTGAGCAGTCGAACTCTTCAAGCTGGCGTATGAGCTGGATGTACCGAGCGGATTGTTGTTGCTGTCTTTGATCGACTCGGTCAGCGCATAGATATAGTTTGATGCAGGATCCAGACCTTTGAGAGGAAGAACGTTAATGCTCTTCAGATCGGTTGTGACCGCAAGAAAATCAACACCTGGGGTTAGGGCAGTAAAATTGGTCATTGCTCCAGTCGCAAGATCAACATCAACCTTAGCCACACGAATACCAGCATTTAGGTTTTGGCTATATGGGGAGCCATCTATCATAACGATATCATTCGCCAACGTCACACCTTCAGCAAAGTTGAGGGTGATGCTGAATGGCATAATGGTACTCCAACCGTCCGATTCTCCCATCGCAACTTGAGGGTTATCCAATCCCTTAGAAGCCCCAGCACTAATTGGGATATTCAAGGTGTGATCATTGGTATCAAACAGCAAAAATGACGGTAGCGGTACCGCCGCAGACGTGCCTTTCAAGGCGAATTTAATTGACGCATCGCGCCCCAACAATTCTTGAACGCTTGGTTCAAAAGTCACTGAACCTGTCGTGCCTGAGCTTTCTGTGTTGTCACCACAACCCGCAAGTAGGATTGCTGAACATAGTAGCGATAATTTAAAGGTATGTTTCATCGTTATACTCCATCAATCCTAATTACTTAAAGGTGTAGTTCATTTGAATCGCGCTGATGTAAGCCGTGCCTTCTGCTTCGAATTCAAGCACTTCATCTGCTGCGTTGGTTTCTTTGAATGAACCAGAACGGCTCTTAACCAGTGCAAAGCCCGCGTCGATCGTCATGTTGTCGCTCATCAAGTAAGTTAAGCCTGCGCTGTACCAGAAACGGTCGCTGTCAGGAATGCTGAGGGTTGCTTCACCGGCTTGTTCATCAAATGCTAAGCCTGCGCGAAGAGTCCAGCTTTCGTTCATTTGATAGGTTGCACCAAGTGAATAACGATTGTTGTTTTCGTAATGCTCTGGTTTATAGAAACATTGACCAGCGGTACCATCGTTACACTGTGGAGACGTTGCCTTTAGCTCGGTGAATGTGCTCCATTCGGTTTGTTGCCAACCGGCGTGCATCGCCCATTGTTCGTTAAATTCATGGTATGCCGAGACTTCAATGATGGAAGGTAGGCTGATCTGTAGACGGCCATCGACTTTAGGGGCTGTGGCGATGCCTGAGTCGTAGCTGCTGAACTCACCATCATCGAAATCCAGATCGACTTTAGAACGATAACCCAAACCAAAGCGTGTTTTTTCACTGAGTTCGTAGAGTGCGCCAACGTTCCAGCCGTAACCAAAGGTCGTGCCAGTCATCCCGATCAGGTTTTCTGATTTATCGGTCGATCCAAACAGAGGCGCGAGAGAACCCTTGTGACGAGTCAACTCTGCGTGCGCATAAACAAAATTCACACCAGCGCCTACGCTCAACGCTTCATTAACGCGATAGGCGATATTGGGGTTGATCCCCACTGAAACCAATGCGGTATCACCAGCCATGTCGCCAGCCGAAATGTCGTCTGGGTAGTCAGTTGCCACACCGTAGTTGGTAAACATACCAATACCCCATGCCCACTTCTCATTGATAGGGCTGATGTAATAGGCCGCTGGAACAAGTTGCAAAGGCGCAACGTCATCAGATTGTTCACCATTCGTTTTGTCGTAGACATTGACCTCTGGATCAACGATAGACAGGGCACCAGAAAACTGTGCGTTTTCAAATAGTGTCATCGCGGCTGGGTTTCTCGCCAGTACCGAAGCGTTGTCAGCAACAGCCCCTTCACCGGAAAACGCTCGACCAAGACCAGACGCTGAATGTTCCGCAACTTGGAAACCAGCGGCGTTGGCATGGCAGGCAAACAATATCGATATCGTCAGCAGAGAGCAGTTCTTCTTGTTCATCCTTGACCCTCCTAGGGTGTGTGATTGTGGACAGATGTCCTTGTAATTGTTGTTTGTTATGCAACTCGACTTATTGAGTTGAGTATTAATTCTATTATGTAACATGGATGTTAATTTAATGTAAGCGAAAGTGTCAAAGTTAGTGTGCTTTTTAAACAGTAAATTTGATGCATAGATCAAGTCTGTATCTGTAAGGCGATGTATTATGGAGATATTTTTTCAATGAATGGTTTGACCAGAAACATTTTGATTATTTTATGGGGAAATTGCGTGCTATCTGTTCAAATTGTGCGCTGTTCAGAAGCAGGGCGCTTTTAACCCCCATTGTGCACAGGCATAATGGGGCCTTTGTCTATTTGGATAGCCGAGTAAACGTTGGAACTATTAAATATCGAATTTCTTGGGCGCTCGTTGAGACTTGAAGGCTCAATGGCAGGTTGGCAGCAGCTTTTTTGGGACAACACTCTGGTTTCTCAGCGTGATGCTACGCGCGGACAACAAGGGGAGTTTGTTCATGAGTTTCACCTTATGGTGGGCGAAGAGACGCTAAACTGTCAGCTCAAAGGTCATTTAACGTGGCAACCATTCCAATTGGACTACCAATGCGGTGTCAATGATCAGCTTGTGGCGCAGGGGAGTCGAAACGAAAAAGACATCGAGCAGCAAGTGCCCGTGCAACCGCGTCAAGAAGAGCGCCGTTTTAGCCTGATTGGCTTAATTTCTCTGGGCATGAAAGCACTTAAAAGTGCCAAGATCATCAAAGTTGCCCTTGCTTCAATGAGTTTGGCTGCTTATTCATGGCTGTTTTCATTTCAGTTTGCGCTGGCGTTGATTGCTTGTTTGGTGATTCACGAATATGGTCATGTTCGTGCAATGAAGTACTTTGGCATGCAAACCAAAGGGTTTTACCTAATTCCGTTTTTTGGCGGTATGGCGCTCAGCGATGATAAGATCAATACCCGTTGGCAGGATGTCGTAATTTCCATTATGGGGCCGTTCTTTGGTCTGATTCTCAGCGTAATTCTGGTGGTGACCTATTGGCTGACGGGCGAGGCTTTTTTCGCAGCGCTAGCGGTGTTTAACGCCTTATTAAACTTGTTTAACTTACTGCCCATTCTCCCATTAGATGGTGGGCATATTCTCAAAAGCATCACGTTTTCGATGAACAGTTGGGTGGGGCTCGTTGGCGGCGTACTCACCGCGGCTGCGGGTGTGTATCTTTCCTATGCATTAGGTTTAACTCTGTTTGGTTTTCTGCTCATTATGGGGATGTTAGAGATTGTGATGGAATGGCGTGGCCGACATCATAGCCATCTTCTTCCTCTGACGCGTTATGGTCAGTGCTTTGCGTTTGCTTGGTATCTTATGTCTGTGGCGGGTTTTGTTTCGATCATCTGGTATTTTGCGGCAACGGGCGATGATTTGATGCGTTTACCGCTATTGATTCTGGGCTCCTAGCCAATCCCTTGCCTCTAGAAAAAGTGTCGTATTTCCAATAATAAAGAGCTCCTTCACGGAGCTCTTTATGTTTAAGCTTTACAGCTCGGAGATTTACCTTGGTAAACGGGCAATTTACTGGCTCTGTCCTGCAAATCTTTGATGCGCGTACTGTGGGATGGGTGAGTTGAAAGTAGCTCGGGAGGTTGGTTTCCGCCTGAGGCTTTCGCCATGTTTTTCCACAGTTCCACACTCTGTTTTGGATCGAATCCTGCTTTTGCCATGTATTCTAGGCCGACAATATCGGCTTCGGATTCTTGGGTGCGGCCGTAAGGTAAAATTACCCCATATTGCACACCAACCCCCAGAGCCGCCATGGTAATTTGTTGATACTGCTTATACTCAGACGCACCGATGGCAACGTTGGCCAACTGCAATCCGGCATTGGCAAGCTGACTTTGAGAGAGACGTTCATTGCTGTGTTCTGCGAGCACGTGTGCCACTTCATGGCCAATGACCGTCGCCAGTTGGTCTTGGTTAACCGCAACATTCAACAAGCCAGTATAAACGCCAATTTTTCCCCCTGGCAGGGCAAAAGCGTTCACTTGGTCACTATCAAATACCACCACTTCCCACTCTTTGAAACCGGGCTGAGGGGGAATGGTGTCGGTAATCGCTTTCGCAACACACTGAACATATTGATTGGTCGCTTTGTTTTGGCTGATCGGAATCTCTTTTTTCATCTGCTCAAAAGAGTTCGCACCGAGCGTGGACATCTCACTATCTGAAAACATCAGCAGTTGATTACGCCCAGTAGGGGAAGAAGTGCAAGCAGTAAGCCCAGCAACGGCGATGAGTGCAGAAGCTTTCAACCACGATGACATAACAATCTCCATATCGATAATTTTGGGTATATACTAGCGCCAATTGTAACGAAAATCTGGCAAAAGAATGAGCATTTGGAAAAAACCGATCGATTTAGCGACCCTAAACGCAACCTCAAAAAATACGCTTATTGAACACTTACAAATCGAATACACCGGGTTTACCGAAAACTCTCTGACTGCAACCATGCCGGTTTGCAGTTTTACTCATCAACCACTCGGGATGTTACATGGTGGCGCATCGGTGGTGCTTGCTGAAACACTCGGCTCTTTAGCGGCCAATTTTTGCGTGGCTGCCGGTTCTTATTGTGTTGGGCTCGATATTAATGCCAACCATATTCGCCCGATGCGCAGCGGTTATGTGATTGGCACGGCGACACCAATCCATCTCGGTGTATCAACGCAAGTGTGGCAAATCACCATTACAGATGAACGTGAGAGATTGGTCTGCACCAGCCGTTTGACCATTGCTGTAAAACAGCACAAAGAGCGTGGTGTTTAACATGGTGATCGAATTTAGCCACGGTAAAATCATCGTCACGCCACATGAAGTCGTAGTGAGGTTGCAAGGTAGTCACAGTGTCACTTTAAACACTCAGGTCGATGCTGTTCAACTCATTGGTCGTGGCGCCAATGTTTTGGTGGCGAACGGTGCGGAGTGCAAATGGTCAATCAAGTTAGATTCTGAATCTCAACTCATTGAAATTTCGCAGCAATTAGGCGTTGCAATCGATGCGTGAAAATCGTTTGCACTGTTAAGCAAAAATAAGGAAACTTAGGGCTACCGAATTCAACGACGAAATTTCCCATTTTATGAGTAGCCCGCGTCTAAGAGTCCAATTTGAAACGCTTTTCCAACACTTCGACGGTAAAAACAGTGATGTTCAGCTTGAAGACATCACTGAAATTCTGTTCTGCACCCGTCGCAACGCTCGCATCGTTCTAAACAAACTTGAAGAAGAAGGCTGGATTGAGTGGCATCCCGCCGCGGGGCGCGGCAAGCTCTCCCAGCTTATTTTCAAGCGCAGCAAAGCAGACGTGAGTGAAAACCTTGCCAAGCGCTATTTGGAAGAAGGGAAAATTGGTCAAGCGCTCGAAGTATTAGACAGTGACGCGGCAAAACTCACGCAGGTGATCCAAGGCTATCTTGGTTTGCAGCACCGAGAAGGGGAACAGGTGGTTCGTTTACCTTATTATCGACCACTCTCTATGCTCAATCCGCATTTACAGATGCGCAGAACGGAAATTCACATTGCGCGGCAAATCTTTAGTGGCTTAACCAAGCTCGATGATAACGACGTTTTGCAACCTGATCTGGCACATACATGGGAAATGCGCAGTGCCAAACACTGGCGTTTTTACCTGCGACCAGGTGTTCGCTTTCACAATGGTGAGCTACTGACTACCGACATGGTGATCGAAAGCTTGCTAGAGCTGCGCAGACTCAATCTTTTTTCTCATCTTCAATCTGTGACCACACCCAGCCCATGGGTGGTGGATATTCACCTGTTTAAAGACGATTTTCATCTGCCTTTGGCACTGAGTGAGTCTCAAGCCAAAATACTGCTGCCCGAAAGGCTGCGCAGTGAGGATTACCACATTCGCCCAGTCGGAACGGGCCCCTATATGGTTCAATCGAACGACGATAAAAGGCTAATTCTTCGCGCATTTGACGGCTATTTTGGCTTTCGTCCGCTACTGGACCAAGTGGAAGTGTGGGTGATTGACGAAGCGTACTCGTCGATGGTCTACCCAAGCTTAAGCAAACCCATCATGGACGCTTCCTCGTTATCTGATGAAGTGGAACTCGACCCAGGTTGTACTTTTCTGTTGCTTAATAAACGTTGTGGTGTGGCAAAAGATCCTCGCTGGGCGGAATTTTTAGCTTCCGTTCTCAACGGTTATCAGCTGTTTAGCTACGTTCCTCAAGAGAAAGTGATCGAACTCGGATTGCTGCAAGCGTTTGGCATCAAACCCGGCTGGATCGATCTTTACCCGAAACCCAATATGGAGCCCCCGACAGAACTAGCAAGAATTTCAGTGGCGTATCAAGCTCAGCACCCGATGTTTCCCGTGATCGCGAAAACCATTAAGACCATTCTCAAGCGCTACCACATTGATGTGGAGTTCGTGAAATATGATGCGTCTTTGCAAGAACCTGAGAGTGTGGATGTTTGGATCAAAGCCATGGGCATTGCGACGAATCGGGATGACGCACTGGCGGGTTGGTTATTGGATTACAGCAATATTGAGTCGATGAGCACGGATGGTGACTTTGCTCGCTGGAGTCAACTCGTAGACCTGTGGCGAGAAGGAGGCTGCGAAGAGTTTCCCGCGCGTGAAATCGGTCGACAATTAGTGCGCAGTTGCCAAGTTATCCCGATGTTCCATTGTTGGTTAGGGGTCAACAAAGACCACAGTGGTGCGCTGCAAAACGCAAAATGCAATGCGCTAGGCTGGTTTGACTTCAGCCAAGTGTGGGTGAAACCGGAATTAGATAACTGATGGCCAAGCCAAACAAAAAAGCCCCCGAACGAACGGTTGAGATTATTTGCAGCAAATGTCGCGCCTTACTGTTTAAATATCGAAAAGGAGGAAAGGGCGCTTTAGTGAAATGCTTTAAAGAGCGTGTCGTCGACAATTACTGTGAAAAAGCATGCCATTGCCCCAACTGTGATAGTGAGTTTGCGCGTGATAGCCTCATCAGAGGAACCCCCGCTTATAAAATTATTGGTGGGAAAGCCAAGCTGAAATAGAGTAAAAATAAGGGAAACCAGGTGGTTTCCCTTTTTGATTCTTTATTTAAGTTTAAATGCGTAACACTGATACGGCTTTAGTGACAATGTCACACCGAGTATGTCCAACAAATCGTAGTTATAAATCAGGCAGTTAACTTCTTTGTTTTGCAGGTTATCCGGCAACTCCAATGAAACCTCTTGATCGCTAAAGTTGTTGATGACCAGCAGTTGCTCATCTTGATGTGAGCGGACATAAGCAAACACACTATCGTGCTCTGCAAACAGTGGGGTGAAATCGCCATAGACGATCGCTGGGTGCTGTTTGCGCAGTTCAATCAGCTTTTGGTAGTGATAGAAAATGGAATCTGAATCTGCCAATGCTTGTTCCACGTTGATCTCTGGATAATTCGGATTCACTTCAATCCAAGGTTCTGCCTGACTAAATCCACCATTTGGGGATGCGGACCACTGCATTGGGGTGCGAGCATTGTCACGGCTGTTCTCATGTATCGCGTCCATCATATGTTGATGTGACACCCCTGATTCTGTTTTTACTTTGTAGAAGTTCAGCGTTTCAATGTCTTTGTATTGATCTAACGACTCAAACGCGACATTAGTCATACCGATCTCTTCACCTTGGTAGATGTAAGGCGTGCCTTTGAGGAAATGCAACGCCGTTGCCAGCATTTTCGCTGATTCAACACGATAGCGTTTGTCATCACCATATTTCGAGACCACACGAGGTAAATCATGGTTGTTCCAAAACAAGGAGTTCCAACCTTGGTTCGATAACTCGGTTTGCCACTTGGTCAGTACGTGTTTGAATTGTTTGAGATCAAGTGGAATAGGGTTCCATTTGTCACCGTGTTGCCAAGTGAGCGTGATGTGCTCAAATTGGAACACCATAGAGAGTTCATTACGCTCAGGATCGCTATACAATTTTGCAATTTCTGGGGTTGCTCCCCATGTCTCACCAACGGTCAGCAGATCTTTGTCGCCAAACGTCGCTCTGTTCATTTCCTGCAGTAGTGGATGCAGTCTTGGACCATTGCCAGTAATGCCTTTGTCGATCTCTTTGCCAATCAAGTCAATCACGTCGAGCCTAAATCCACCGATACCTTGGTCAATCCACCAGTTCATCATCTTGTGTACTTCATGCTGGACTTTAGGATTCTCCCAATTGAGATCCGGCTGTCGCTTAGAAAACAAGTGGAAGTAATACTGTTGTGTGGCTTCATCCCATTGCCAAGCACTGCCACCAAAAATCGAGCCTTGGTCATCGGGCACACTGCCATCAGGTTTCGCATCGCGCCAAATATAGTAGTCACGATAAGGGTTGTCTTTTGATTTCCGTGCTTCTACAAACCAAGGGTGTTCATCTGAGGTATGGTTGACAACCAGATCCATTACGACGCGGATATCACGCGCTTTTGCTTGAGCAAGTAAGTTTTGCATATCGGCCATGGTGCCAAATTCCGCAGCGATATCTTGATAATCAGAAATGTCGTAGCCGTTGTCGTCCATAGGCGACTTATACACTGGTGAGAGCCAAAGCACGTTCACACCAAGTGTTTTCAGGTAATCGAGTTTGCCGATAATGCCATTTAAATCGCCGATGCCGTCGTTGTTTGAATCGCAAAAACTACGCGGGTAGATTTGATAGACGACCGCATCGTGCCACCATTTGTTTTCCATTCGCTAAAACCTCTTTAAGCTTTTTGTTAGCATCAATGTAGTCTTTCTGAGTTCACAATAAAAATAGATTACATTTGGTTTGATATAGATTTTTTTTATATCATTAGCAACGCATGCTGTGCTAAGTTCAATTGAGGATAAATTAGTCAGCAGAAATGTGATCTTTACCGTTTAACGCCGTGCGCTCCGATGATGTGTGCTGTGCGAGAGATGAACCATGAACAAAAACTATCGTTATTTCTTAACCGTCGCTCATGAACTGAATATCAAACAAGCGGCGGAAAAACTGCATATTAGCCAACCAACGCTGACCGCCGCCATCAAAAAGCTCGAGAGTGATATTGGTGTCTCACTATTTCATCGCCGCTCCAAAGGTGTCGAGTTGACAGAATATGGCCGGATGTTTAAATCCTATGCCCAAGAGCAGCAAGAAAAACATGCTCAGTTGATGCACCGTTTTACCGATATGCAGCAACGTCATTTTGGTAAATTAAAAGTTGGTACTGGTGAGGCTTGGTGGGAGCTATTTGTCAAACAGAGTGTAGAAAGCTACCAAGAACGTATTCCCAATACCTCGTTACACCTCGAATTTGGCAACAACTTGTCGCTTATGCATCATCTGATTCAAGGGGAGTTGGATCTTTTTGTTGGCCATGAAGTCCAAGGCCTCCACGATCGTTGTAAGGTACATTTCATCCCATTATTTCAAGACAACGAGGCTTACTTTGTGCGCCGTGAGCACCCGTTACTGAAAATTCGCTCGAAAGAGAGTGAAAAGCGCCTAGAACAACAGAAAGGCTACCCGCTGCTGCGAGTCACGCCCGATCATGCTCGTCACCGTTCAGTTCTTGCTGACCACATGACATCGCCGTTTGAACTGTCAGCATCCAGGCTAGAAGACAGAGCAATCTATGATGTTGACTCATTGTTCGCAAGTTTAGACCTATTAAAGTGCAGCGATGCGATCATGCCCTATAGTGATCGTATGTGCGAATGGATGGCCGCAAAGGAAATCGAAACGTTGGTGATCAATCGCCAGCAACTCGGTAATGTCGGAATCTATACCGCAAAAGGGGAGCTTGATGAAAAAACAACGCAGTTTATCCAGTTATTGAGAGAGCATTATGAGTGATTCAAACCATGACTTTTGTGTGGTGTTGACCACCACCAATGATGATGAGAACAAACACGCCATCATTAAGGCGCTATTGAGCAAACAACTTGCGGCATGTATTCAAGAAATACCGATGACTAGCCATTATGTTTGGCAAGAAGAGGTTTGCCACGACAGTGAAACGCTGCTGGTGATAAAAAGCAAAAAATCGCTTTATACGCTGGTGGAAGAATCGATACGTGAGTTGCACAACTACGAAGTGCCGCAAATTGTACAACTCGACATTGCTGCGGGCTTTCAGCCCTATTTAAGCTGGATTGCGGCCAACACCTTGGAGACGCAAAAGCATTAATGAGGTAAGCGCTCCCAAGGTGTCACACAGCATGTCTTTCTGTGCGTCCCAGATATCACCTTGAGAGCCGAGAAAAGCGATGCCTTCGTCACCACCGGCGAGGGCGGCATACCACCATTCAATAATTTCATAGGCAGCGGCTAAGCTCATAATCGCAAACAGGGCAAATAAAGAAGCAAAGGTGAACGACTGTTTATGCTGTTTTACTAAGTACTCTGCAATGGGATAAGCGTAAAGACCGATAGAAAAGTGGGCCAAACGATCATAGTTGTTTCTTTCCGAGCCAATCAGCTGGTTGAACCAATCAAATGGCACTTCGGCGAAGGTGTATTTTGCGCCAATGGTGTGTAGACAAAGCCACACAAACATCAGTAGATACGCGGTACGACTAAAGGTAAAGCGTCGACTGAGCCAAATGATCGTCGCAAGAATGGCAACGGCTGGAATGATTTCAGCAATCCACACGGCGTGAGAGGTCGGCGATACCGCAGAGAAAACGAAGATGACAGCATAGCCGAGCGTCAAGAGCAGCAGAGGATTTTGTTTTGTCATTAAGTTTTCTTTCTTCATCGTGATTCTATTCCCTTAGTTTTCGCATCAATCGCGTGAAATGATGACAGTTTATTGAACGTTGTTCAATTAATTTGTGTAACGCACCATTCACCCTAATGGTTTGGGCACTGTAATCTGAGAGAGTAAGCGGGTATATCGATTACGAAATGTGTTGATAGCTTGCGCATTGGCACAACATTTAACCGTTTGCGGCAATACATTTCATTAAAGTTTGATTTACATTTGCTTGTGCCACTAGAATCCGGACTCTAATTCAAAAAACAAAAAGAAAGTGAAGTCATGAAACTGGAAACTGTCGATTATCTTGCTGATGATGCAGCAGAACAATTTGTCACATCGCTGCGCGAAACTGGGTTTGGCGTTTTGAAAAATCACCCAATTCCGAAAGAGTTGGTGGAATCGATTTATAAGAACTGGTACGAGTTTTTCTCAACGGAGCAAAAACACGATTTCCATTTTAATGTTGAAACACAAGATGGTTACTTCCCACCGTCGGTTTCTGAAGTGGCGAAAGGGCATAGCGTTAAAGACATCAAGGAATACTTCCACGTTTATCCTTGGGGGCAAATGCCAGAGCAGCTCAAAGCAGAAATCATGGAATATTATGAGCGTGCAAATGCCTTTGCTTCCGAACTGCTAGGCTGGGTTGAAGCCCACGCACCGAAAGAGGTTCAGGAAAGATTTTCTGTTGCTCTGTCTGAGATGATCAATGGCAGTGACAAAACCTTATTGCGTGTGTTGCACTATCCACCAATGACAGGTGATGAAGAGCCGGGCGCTATTCGCGCGGCTGCGCATGAAGACATCAACTTGTTGACCGTATTACCAGCGGCAAATGAGCCCGGCCTACAAGTGAAAGCGAAAGATGGCAGCTGGATTGATGTGCCGTGTGACTTTGGCAACTTAATTATTAACATCGGCGACATGCTGCAAGAGGCGTCAGGTGGTTACTTCCCGTCAACCACACATCGCGTGATCAACCCAACGGGTGAACGTCAAACGCAGTCGCGCATTTCGCTGCCATTGTTTCTTCATCCTAAACCTGACGTAGTTCTTTCTGAGCGTTACACCGCACATAGCTATCTGATGGAGCGTTTAAGAGAGCTTGGTGTGATTTAAGCCTTATTTCACATCACAGACTGTGAGAGACAGCCAATGTGCTGTCTCTTTTTTTCAACACTGCTTCACGAACTGGCAGTCAAAATGAAATCTTGCTCGACAAATTGGCTATCCTGACTTTGAATAAAAGGAGCAAGCAAATTCAGATAGGCGAATAGGATGCAGCAAACGAATTTGGCGGCCACTTTCCAAACCTACATGGAAAACCCGTTGTTATGGCCGATTTTAGAAGTATTACGTCAGCAGCCAAGTGGCTGGAAGGTACACACTCTCGCTTCACATTTAGGTGAGCTGGGATTGATTCACCAACTTGATCCTTCTCCCGACAAAGATCTTTTTAAGCGCAATTTTTTGATTATGAATGCGCTTTATCAGTTACAAGAAACGCTTTACCCAGACCATTGGCTTCAAGTCGAGGCGATGAACATCGTTTTGATGTCGAGTCATGCTTGCGCGGGTCACACCATAGACGTTGATGACCCTTTAAGAGAATACTACGTCCAGTGGCAAAATTACGAAGCGAATGAAGGGGAAGTTAAACGTCTTTTGAACGAGTTCTGGACGCGTTATCGTCGTTTTGTTGGGCATCATGAAGGGGAGCCCATAGACAGAGAAAAAGCGTTGCAGTTGTTTGAACTCGATCCACACGCAACGGCCATTGATATCCGTAAGCGTTGGAGAAGGCTCGCACTGCGTTGGCATCCAGATCGTGACAACGGCAATGCAGAGAAATTTCGCGTGCTGTGCGAAGCGTGGAACGTGCTGCGCCATTGACATCCAATAGTCGATGAGAGCCAATGACGTCTACTGGCCATCTTTGAACAATTCGGGGGACCACTGCGATCTTCGAACTGCTAACACCACCGTGTTCCACCAAGACTCTTTAAAGAAGCGGTTTTCTATGAATTCCGCTTCCTGTGTCATACCAAGTTGACGGCATAACTTAATCGCTGGGCGATTTTTCGAAATGGTTTCCGCGTAAACCCGATGGACATTCAGTTGGTTAAAAGCGAAATCGAGTAGGGCAGACATCGCTTCTAGCGCTAAACCACTGTGATGGAAAGTGCGTTTTAAACCGCAACCACTTGAGGCTTGTTGATCATTTTCCAACCTTAGCCCTGCAATGCCCATGTACTCGCCGGTAAAGCGATCTGTGACAGCAAGATGATAGGCTTGCCGAGGGGATTGCTGTGCTTGCTCATAGAATAAGTTCACTAAGAATGCACATTTCTCTGCCGAGCAATCCTCGTCCGAATAAAAACGTTGGTATTTTGGGTCTTGGCACTGTTGAAAATACGCTTCAACATCGTGAGGCGTGAAATCACGCAGAATCAATCGATCGGTTGTAATGGTAAAAGTCACAGATGGCCCATCTCACTGATAGTTAAGAATAACTAAAGAAAAAGCGCAGTATAAACTGCGCTTTTTATGGACACACGTTATCGTTTAATGGTTGTTACGAAACTGTGACTTTCGCATGCGATTTAACGCCGCCATCACATCAATTGGACGCGGTTTGGCGAGATCACCATGCTGAGGCATATTCTGGAACCAAGCATCGCCCAATAATTCGTTGATCTGTTTAGCGGGGTTTGAGTTCCATCCCGCGTGTTGGGCAAGCTGATACCAAACCCAACCAATCGCGTTGACTTCATCGCTTGATTCTAACTGCTCAAGTGCAGAAAGGTCTGTAAACTCTTTACCAAAGCGAAGGCTGTCTTTACCTTTCGCCGATACACGGAACTTTCCATCCGTTAGAATGTTCATCAACGCAGAACAATGGAGTGCGCGAGGAGGAAATGTCACCAAAGGTGCTTCAGATTCGTTGTGACGTTGAGTAGGGTGCAACTGAATCACCTCTTTTGCTTTCTCGGTCACATCCAATGCCTGATAGTCGTGCATCTGGATAACGTTATCGGCAACATCCAGATAATCGCCTGACCCACCCATGACGATGATGGTGGAGATCTCCAATTCATCGCGTAATTGACCGATACGATCCACCAGCGGTGTGATTGGCTCATCACCTTTTGCGACAAGCGCTTGCATGCGCTCGTCGCGAATCATGAAGTTCGTGGCTGATGTATCTTCATCAATCAATAGCGTTGAAGCGCCCGCTTCGACAGATTCTTGTAACCACGCAGCCTGAGAGGTAGAACCTGATGCGTCTTGCGTGGTGAAGTCTGCCGTATCTTTGCCCATTGGCAAATGATTAATGTAGTTGGAAAGATTCAAATGATGAACGCAGCGGCCTTCCTCAGCACGAATTTTCATTGCTGAACCATCGGTGACAATGTACTCACGGCCATCACCAGGAATGTGATTGTAAATCGAACGTTCAATGGCATTCAGCAGGGTTGATTTGCCATGAAAGCCACCACCGACAATCAAAGTGATCCCTTTCGGAATCCCTAAGCCAGTGACATAGCCACGATTTGGCGCATGTAACGTGACTTGCAGTGATTCTGGCGCCGTGAACTCGACGGCATCTTTCATTGGAAGATCGCAGTTACCTGCCACTCGAGGCAAGATGCTACCATTGGCAACAAATGAAACGAGGCCACTGGCTTCTAGTTGTTCGCGCAATGCCTCTTGGTCTTCAACAACCTGACAGTGCGTCAATAGTGCATCTTTATCAAGTTCACGTTCGATCGTGGAACGACGGATAAACTTCGGTAAGTGGAAGGTAATGATATTAATCGCTTTCTTTGCCAGAATGTCACGGCCTTCAGCGGGTAGATTGACTCGAAAACGCAGCTCAATCCCTTCTTCCGTAAATAATACAGAAGTGCTATCTAAAACGGTTTGTCCATGCAAAGAAATGGCAATGGCGTTTTCTTGTTTGGCGAATTCGGCAAAGCTACGAGCGATGAAATCTCTTGCGCCAAGTTGGAACGCCGCAGACTCCTCTTTTAACCAAGAAAGCCCAGTTAAGGACCAAGCACGAAAAGCGCGGAAGCGTGAAGCAGAAGCGTAGGGGTCAGATTGGATATGATCAATAAACAGATCAAAATCGGTAAAATTGTACTGCCCTTTGATTTGCTGGTATGCACGATAATTTTGCTTTTCAAGCTTTTTGAGTTTTGCAATCAACTGGTCCATAACAAACAGCCTTTTAGAAACAGAAAAGCGGCGATTATAGAAATCGCCGACGTAAGAGTAAAGCAACTATATGGTGTGTGGCGTCTGCTTGTCGAAATTATCCCTAAAAGCGATGCAATTATGTGTGATATGCGAAGCGAGGGGTGCCTAAAAAGTTCTGACTGTATAAGCCTTGAACAAATTCACTGCCGGGCATTGGCTTGCCATACAGAAATCCTTGGCCAATATCGCATCCTTCGCGGATCAAGAAATCCTCTTGTAGGTCGGATTCGATGCCTTCCATCACCACCTCTAAATCGAGCTTTTTAGCCACATGGATAATTGAACGGATGATCTCTTTGTCTTCTTCCGACTTATCAATATGCTGAACAAAACTCTTATCAATTTTGATCGCATCGAACGGATACTTTTTCAAATAACTGAAAGAGGCGTAGCCAGTACCAAAGTCATCAAGTGACAATGTCACTCCTAGTTCATGCAACCGCTCTAAGGTAGCACGTGCCACCACTTCATCGCTGATCAAACCGCTTTCTGTTACCTCAAGTTCAAGATATTGCGCCGGAAGTTGATAGGCGATGAGCAACTCCTGAACTTGCTCTGCAAAAAGGGGATTTTTAAGCTGAATCGCACTCACATTCACCGCCACTCGGAAATGTTCCACGATCGCTGACCATTCTTTTGCTTTTTCGATAGCAGAGCGTAGTACAAATGCACCTACTTCAAAGATCAGCCCATTCTGCTCAGCCATATGAATCAATGCTTCATTGGAAATGTCTCCCAAAACAGGGTGACTCCAGCGTAACAATGCCTCTGCGCCGATCCACTTATGCGTTTGAGGGCAAACTTTCGGCTGAAAATAGAGTGTTAAATCGTCGTTTCTTACCGCTTGCAGTAAATAGCTTTCGATTTGATTGTGGTGAAGTAAGGCATCAGCGTGAGTTGCGGAAAAATACGCGTACTGCTGGCCGGAATCTTTGCTCAAAACCATTGCCTGATTGGCATGCCTTAATAGCTGTTGGGCACTTTCGGTTGTTGAGTCCGCCACCGCTAAACCAATAAAGGCATGTAAATGCGCTTCGCTTTCGCCCACTTTAAAGCCTCGTTGTCCCGCATTGATGATCCGGTTAAGCAGGTTGTCGAGGATATCAGTAACGTCATCCGCACGAATCGCGATCACAAGATCGTGCGAGCTTGGGCGGCCAGTAATAGAGTCCACAGAGTCAATGACGCCAATTTGGTTACGGTAGATTTTCAGCAAATCATCCAACAAGGCAAACCCGTATTTCGTTTGAATTGAACGGGCATTGGTGAATCCGATATGGATCACCACCAAACTGGAATCCCCAAGACGCCATTCGTCTAACATCCTCTGTAAATGCTGCTCTAACGCGCATCGATTCAGAAAGCCTGTACCATGGTCATGATGTTTCTGATAGTGCGCTTGCTGCTCCGCGGCTTTTCTTCGGTCTATTTCTTGGTTTAAGCTAAAACTAAGTTGCGCAAGATTGGTTGTACGCTTATCGACGCGTTCCTTTAGCTGCTCATTGAGGCGCAGTAATTTTTGATGTTGGTAAACCACTGACAGTTGCGCTTCTATCGAAGTTTGAAAACCAGCGAGCAACTCTCGATATGTTTGACCAAAGTTGTTTTCTTTGTCATCGAGCATACAAATGGTGCCAAACACCTCGCCATTTGGCCACAGCAAGGGCAAACCGCAGTAGGCGATCATACCCAATTTAATATCGGGATTGTGACCCCACTCCTTGTCGTTCAGAGCATTGGGCACCAGCAGTTCTTTGTTGTCTTCAATCACGGTTTCACAGTAAAGACCATGTCCTAACGATTCACTGTCTCCATGATGATAAGGGTTTAACGAACTTTGACTGGAGGAAAACACCTCAATGTGTTCGGGTTGGATACGCATAATCAATGCGGCTGGTACATCAACGATATACGCCAACAGGTTGACAATTCTCTGCCAACTTTCTTGCATTGCTTCTGGAATCTCATAATCCAACGTTCTGTATTTTGCCATTGAGCAAACATCCTTGTTTGAATGAGCTTTGAGCTCATGTTTTAAAATTATAATGACGGCAAACATCCTTGTTAGTATAGGGGTTAGAGTTGGCGTTACCCAAAAAAAAGTCCCGAAATCGTTCGGGACGGGTAAATAAAAGATTGAATCTCAATAATGGAACACTGTGTGGCTAAGGCGTTAATTTCAAAATTGTTTGTAAGTCAATATCTTGTGAATAGTCAACTTCGTCAAATCCGAAACCATTGAGCTGTAAAAACTCGTTTTTAAACCCTTGGTAATCACCGATTACTTGGAAATTATTGGCATCCATTTCTTCTAGAATCTGGTTCACTTTATTTTGAATATGAGGCGCCAGTTCCCAATCATCCATCCGAATCAATCGTTCGCCATCAACACTGACGTGGTCATGTCCGTAAAGTTTCGTTGCGAATAAGCGCTGCATTTGCTCAATGCATCCTTCGTGACATTTTTCGTCTTTCATCACGCGGTAGAGCGCAAGTAGATATGGCGAGAGGGCAGGAATAAATACGCTGGCTTTCGTCACCAATGCCTTACAAACTGTGGCGTAAGCACCACCATTGAAATTGGCGAGTTTGAGATTAAGAGAGTGACTGGTTTGGTGAAGATCAATCTTTGCTCTACCTAAAGTGCCATCGCGATAGATCGGGTGGGTCGTTTCTGGTCCGACATAAGAAAAAGCGACGGTTTGGCAACCATCTGCAATCGATTCTGCGTTGATCAAAGTATCAATCCAGCTTTCCCAATCTTCACCGCCCATGACTTTAATGGTGTGCAATGCTTCTTCTTCTGTAGCCGATTCGAGCGTGGTGTCAATCCAGCGATCATGCTCTAAATCGAGCGATGCTCCCGTCACTGTTTGGCCAAAAGGTTTAATCACACTTCGCCAAAATTCACCCGGTTGATTTGGTATCGGCCGCATGCCTGTTGCAAGGCTGTAGATCACGAGATCGACTTCACCTTCGAAATAGGTTTCTATCGCCTCAATCACTTGGGTACGAGTTTCGGAAGCAAAGGCATCGCCAACAATATTAATTGCAATGCGACCTTCTTTTTCAGCTTCACGTTTGAAAAAGACATTGTTGTACCAGCCCGCGCTGCCAGTTCCTTTTTCAGAGGGGCCTCGTTCAAATGAAACACCGATGGTGTCTGCTTGTGCACCACCAAAAGCGAGGGCTATCCGAGCGGCAAGGCCAAAACCAGAAGACGCACCGAGAATAAGGACACGTTTAGGCCCTTTTGAGATCTGTGGTGCTTTTTTAACAAATGCTATCTGTTTTTTTATTGCTGCTTCACAACCAAAAGGATGGGCAGAACGAGCAACAACGCCTTGAATAATCGGTTCTATACGCATGCACTATTCCTGATTCGGGGAGAATTGCATTAGGCTAACGTAAAGAAACGTAAAATGATTTGAGCTAGACCATTAAAATCAGAGATGTTTGTAAAACGTTTTTGCAACAAATTGAGCGATCCAAGGCTGAGCTTCGGGCATTGGGTGTAAGCCATCAGGCATCATCCATTCCGGTTTCACGATCACTTCCTCTAAGAAAAAGGGGAGCAACGGGACTTGGTGATGTTCAGCAAGCGTAGGGTAGAGTTCGACAAATGCATCGGTGTAGCGCTTGCCATAGTTAGGCGGTACACGAATTTGCATCAATGCGACTTTAGCGTCTGAGGCTTTACTGAGTTGAATCATTCGCGAAAGGTTTGAAGAGATCACTTTATGCGGGAAACCTCGCAAGCCATCATTGGCACCCAACTCAATAAGCACCCAGTCTGGTGAGTGCGTTTTTAACAACTCAGGCAGACGAGATAGTCCATTGCCGGTTGTGTCTCCAGAGATACTGGCGTTGATCACTTCTACGTTTTTTCCGTATGTATTCAATGCTTCTGGTAACAAATTAGGCCAAGCCTGCTCTGCAGACATGTTGTATCCTGCACTTAGGCTGTCGCCAAGAATTAACACTTTCTCGGTTGCGTGTGCGACGTTAGAAAGGAAAAACATTATAAGTAAGGAAAACAATCTGACCATGCCATCTCCAGTAATTAAAGCGGAATCCGTTAGTAAACAAGTCTCTACTAATAATGAGCAGTTAACAATCCTTAAAAATGTAAATCTTGTCATTGAAGAAGGCGAAAGCGTTGCGATTGTCGGAACCTCTGGTGCCGGGAAGTCTACGCTCATGACGCTTCTGGCTGGTTTGGATGTAGCAACCTCAGGTGACGTGTCGCTGTTAGGGCAAGCATTATCTCAGCTCGATGATGAGCAACGAGCGCAAATCCGTAGCGAGCATATCGGTTTTGTGTTCCAGAGTTTTCTCTTAATTCCTAGCTTAACGGCACTGCAAAATGTCACGTTGCCGTGTTTGCTAAAAGGTGAGGAAGAAGATCACGAGCGGGCCAAAGCACTGTTGACCTCGGTAGGTCTAGCTTCTCGCATTCAACATCTCCCCAGCCAGCTGTCGGGAGGCGAGCAACAGCGCGTTGCCCTAGCGCGTGCATTCATGACTCAACCCAAAATCTTGTTTGCAGATGAACCAACCGGCAACTTAGACCAACACACAGCAGAAAAAATCATCGATCTGTTATTTGAACTGAATCAACAACATGGTACGACGTTAGTGCTTGTGACGCACGACGACAATCTGGCCAGTCGTTGTCAGAAGGTCATTAAAATGGATTCAGGCCATCTTGTTGGAGAGGGGTAATATGACTAAGTACTCTCTCAATCGTCGGTTAACCCTTTGGAGCCTCGAAGAGATTCGGCACGGTAATTTGTGGCCAATAAGCGTGGCGTTGATTCTCATCATCTCGTCCGTTTTTGCGCTGTCCGCGCTGGCTACTCGCATGGAACAAGTGATTGTTAAGCAGGGCAAAGATGCCCTAACAGCGGACACCGTTTTCGTTTCTGCCAATCCAATACCGCAAACGCTCGATCTCGCCATTGCAGCGCAAGATGTGCAAGCCTCGAAAATGACTCGTTTCGCGACCATGGCGTTTAGTGACAACGAAATGCAGTTAGTCACGGTAAAAGCAGTTGAAGAAAGTTATCCACTGCTCGGAGAGTTGGTTTTATCTCAAGGCGACGTGAAACAAGAGCACGTCAAACCAGGAGAACTTTGGCTTGATGGTCGAGTTATGGAAAGATTGTCGGTTAAAGTAGGTGACATTGTCACCATTGGTGATGCCGATTTTCCGGTCACTGGCGTGATAGAGTCGGAACCTGGATTAAGCTTTAACCCGTTTCAGCAGATGCCTGCGGTTTATATTCATCAGTCAGACGTGGATAAAACAGGCGCGATTCAAGTAGGCAGCCGAGTTCAATATCGCGTCTATCTGGTTGGTGAAAAGCCGCTGTTAACCACGATTAAGTCCGCTGTAGAGCTCAGCCCGAGCGATCGTTGGCGAGACCAAGAAAACGCGGATCGCTCCAGCGAAGTGTTTGAGCGCACCAGTCAATATCTCTCTCTAACGGTTGCGATTGTCATCATTATGGCAGCCACGACTTTGGTGCTGACCTGTCAAAATTACGTTGTCACGCGAAAGCAAACCATCGCGATGTTGAAAAGCATTGGCGCGCAACGCGGTTGGATTATTCGCTGGCTGGTCATTCAACTCTCACTGCTGTTTCTTTTTGCCGCATTGGTTGGTTTGCTCATCGGGCTGGGGCTCGAACAGCTATTGAGAATTCCGCTCAAAGACCTGCTCCCAGAACCGTTGCCTAGCTTTGGTGTTGAGCCGTTCTTGGTGTCATTAGCAACGGCTTTTTGTATTGCTGTACCGTCGTTGGGGATCCCGCTTTCATCATTATTGAAAACTTCGGCTGTTAGCGTGATGCAACCCGATGACGGTTCGCAACAAAATATAGGTAAAAGTGGGTGGCTGGTTTTGGTTCCTGTGGTGCCGATGTTCGTCAATTACTACAACAACGTAATGGTATGGGTTGTTTTAGCGGCAATTTTGATCCTATTTGTGGTACTCGCTGCCTTTGGACTGTTGGTGAGTCGGGGGCTGATGCGTTTTCCTTTGGCCACACCGATTAAGCTCGCATTAAGCCGGATAAATCGCTCTGCATTGGCGAGTGGCTTGCAATTGGGGGCATTTGCACTTTCTTTGATGTTGCTGGCGATCATTTGGCTAGTACGGACTGATTTGTTGCTTGATTGGCAACGTACATTACCTGCAGATGCGCCCAACGTCTTTGCTCTCAATATCGCTGACTATGAAAAGGAGAGCTACTTAAACGCACTGGATGAAAATCAAGTGTTACGCTCTGACGCGTATCCCATTATTCGTGGTCGTTTTACTGAAATTAACGGTGTAAACGTCAAACAAGAGCAGCAACAAGGTCGCCAAGAGCGAAGCGATGCTATCAGCCGTGAGCTAAACCTGACGTGGTCTGATCAACTACCAAACTATAACCAAGTGTTGCAAGGTGAATGGCAAGCCAAAAATGCAGTCTCAGTAGAATCCGAAGTCGCCAGTGAGATGGGCATCAAAATCGGCGATGTATTGACGTTTGTGATCAACAGTCAGCCCATTAAGGCAACCGTCAATACGATTCGGAAAGTCGAATGGCGGGATATGAAGCCAAACTTCTATTTCATCTTCTCAAATGATGTGATGGCAAACATACCGGGTTCATACTTAGTGAGTTATCGAATTGAAGAAAATCAGGGTGGGATTCTTAACCAGCTCTCTCGTCAGCACCCGACGGTCAGCGTGCTTGATATTCGGACTATGGCGACGAAAATTCAAAGCCTGATCGAGCAAATTGTTTGGTCTATCTCGATACTCGCCATTTTGGGTGTTATTGCCGGCGTTATGCTGATCTTTACTTTACTCAGGTTGAGTTTATCGCAGCGCCAACAAGAAATTCGTTTGTATCGTACGTTAGGTGCCTCGAAAAAGCGGGTGACTCAGACAATCTGGGCTGAGTTTGGCTTGATGGCCATCATTGCAAGCTTGGTGGCAACGCTCGGAGCAGAGGTAGCTGTCGCAGGTGTTATGCACTTTGGCTTCGAGCTCTCCACCCAAATTCATCCGCAATTATGGGTAATGCTACCGCTACTGGCATTACTGACTTTGTTCGCGGTTGTCTTAAGTTTAATCAAGCAGTTATTGACGCCTGTTAACAACAGTTACGCCTAATTGCACACTTCACTTATCCCAGTTATCCACAAAATCAGTGGATAACTTTTGGGATAAGTGAATGCCCAAAATAGTGCAATCTTTGCCGAATCGTTGAGACATCTGAGTTAGCGAAGAGGGGTTATTCACAAATCAAATTTATTTAAGAATCAACATAATCTCGTCAAGCTTTTTTTGCGAAAAATCTTTTGTCTTCTTCGCTAAAAAATAAAGCGAACAAAAAAGCGTCAAGCGCCAGTAACCTCAGGGAATTTGTGATTTTATTCACGCTCGAACAGGGGTAGAATCTGACGTCAGAATTCATAGTGATAGTTTATAAATGAATAAGTTAAATACGCCAAATTGCGATACCCATATCGCAGTCGTCGGTGGTGGTGTAGCGGGTGCTACAGCGGCAATACACTTTTCTGAACTCGGCTATAAAGTCACGTTGCTCGAAAAAGGGCCATCGTTGGTTAATGGCCCTCCTATCTGCCATTTGCACGCAGGTGGTAATTTGTATCGTGAAATTTCGACCGAACAATGTATTGAACTGCTCCGGCAGTCCATTGAAAGCGTAAGACTTTTTCCTCATAGCATCAATATTCGTCCTACGGTCATTGCGATTCCGCATTCTGATGACGGCGAGCCAAACGATCTTCTTCCTCGTTTGGCAGCGGTCGCCACCGAATACAAAGCACTTGTTGAACAAGATCGTCGTAACCAAGTACTCGGTAAGCCTGAAGACTATTACAAACTCTACTCACGTGAACAATTGACAACATTAGCGTCAATGACTCAACCAACGAATCCGCGTTCGATGGATGAGTGGATGATTCCGTTTGCAAAACACGCAGACTTAAACAGCCTCAAGTATCCCGTGGTTATGGTGCAAGAGTACGGGTGGAGTGTCTTTAGGTTGTCAGCCATTGCAAGTCTAGCTCTCGACAAGTTTCCTGCAACCGAGGTGCGATGCAATAGCGAGTTGCAAACATGTCAATGGAACGGCAAACAGTGGCGACTGACTTTATCCAATACCTCTCAGCCGCTCACGGTGGACTACTTGGTGAATGCCTGTGGATTTGAAACCGGGACGCTGGATGATCATATTGGCGTGAAAACACAACGCTTAGTGGAATTTAAGGCGGCTTATGTCACCCAATGGTCCAAGTGCAACGAAGAATGGCCAGAAGTGATTTTTCATGGCCCAAGGGGCACGCCACAGGGGATGGCCCAATTGACACCTTACGGCGACGGTTATTTTCAGTTGCATGGCATGACGCAAGACATCACTTTGTTTAAAGACGGTTTAGTCAGCAGTGAAGAGGGCTCATCTCAACCTCGTTTGCCACTGCCATATGTGAAAAAAATTCAGCAAGGTTGGAAGAAAGAGATTCTCATCTCACGAACCCAAGGCGCGATTGAACACATGAGTCAATTTGTACCTACATTTTCAGATGCACAAGCTGCAGGCAAGGCCTTGTTTGGTGCTCAGCAAATACCAGGAAATGACGTCACTTTACGTGCAGCCGATGTCTCGTTTTCAGCGAACAACTATGCGTGCATAGAGATAGTGAAAGCATCGTCAACGTTACAGGCAGCGCAGAAAACCGCCCAACATTGGTTTGGTGTAACACCGTCACTTGATATTGAGGGGCAACACCCAGTGACACTGACACTGAGTCCACAAGAAATTGAAGAGAAAGCCATTGAACTGGCTGAATTACGTGGTTATCCCGTCGCTCTTGCGAAAACGACGGGAGAAGCGCTTTATAAAAACCTGTAACTTATAGGCCAGATTAATAGCCAAAAAATCTGGCCCATTGGCACCAAACGTCTTGTAATCCTTCACGATCACCTTTAATAAAACGGACTTCTTGGCCCGGTTTGGCTTGAGCCAGACGGGGAAGATCAATACGAGCTACACAGCCAATTTTCGGATAGCCCCCAATGGTTTGATGATCATTCAACAAGATGATTGGATGTCCATTGGGCGGAACTTGAATCGAGCCCAGAGTAATACCTTCAGATAAAATCCCGCTGTAGGGCGGCGTAATTTTCCCGTCAGCCAATCGGTAGCCCATTCGGTTGGAATTTGTGTCCACTTCAAATCGGGTTTGATACAAACGATCTCGCTCATGATCATCAAAATCATTCACTTGGAAACCTTCAATCACTCTTAGCTTAAGGGGCAGGTTGTAATCCGGTTTAAAACGAAAGGTGAGTGCACGAGATTTTTGTGTTGGCAGATCATGGGGATTGAACGTTAAGTAATCGTCCGCTTTGAGCACTTCGCCATTGGCCGACAAACCACCAAGGTGATCGCGAAGGACCGTACTGCTGCTGCCAAGATGGGGCGCAATATCAAAGCCTCCTTTGACAGAAAGGTAACTTCTTAGGCCATTTTGGGGTAAGCCAAACGTCAGAATTTCCCCTTTACGTGCAATAAAGTCGCTCCAATTGTTAAGCGGCTGGCCATTCAGCGTGGCTGACAAATCGCCTCCGCAAATTGCCAAATGGCAATCACTCATCACTTCAAACGCAGTCTGGCCAAAGGTGATTTCGACGGAGCTACAATTGACCGAGTTACCGAGCAAATAATTTGACCAACTGTAAGCGTAATCATCCACCGGTCCACCTTGTGTCACGCCAGAATGCGCTAAGCCAAAACGGCCAAAGTCTTGAATTAAACTTAGTGGGCCAGCTTTAATGACTCTTAATCCTGTTTCGCTCATAGCATCCCTCCTAAATTCAAAAACTCTTTCTCAGAGATAGCTTTAAACGCGACAGTGTCACCAATATTAAAAGGGGTAATCGGAATGTTGTTAGGTTGATAAACTTCCAGTGGCGTTCGACCAATGATGTTCCAACCACCAGGCGTCGCGCTTGGGTAAATGGCGGTTTTGTTGTCTGCAATGGCAACGCTCCCTTTTGGCACCTGTAGGCGTGGAGAGCTTAAGCGCGGAAGTGAAATGCGCTCATCCACATCCGAGAGGAATGCAAACCCAGGAGTAAAACCAATTGCAGAGACGGAATAACAAGAAGCGGTATGCAGTGAAATTAGGTGTTCCAAGTGAACGCCTTTTTCGACAAACCGAGGCAGATCTAACGCCGTTTCTTCACTATAAAGGACGGGAATAACATGGTGTTGTGAAGACGTGGCAACCTTCTTGTCGGCCATCTCATTGAGTAATGTTTCTATCGCTAAAATGATGGAGACTTCATCAAGTCGAAAAGGCAAATATTCCACCAGAATCGTATGGTAGGCTGGGACAACATTCATTACTGCCACTTGAAGGTGTTGGCCAATGGCTCCAGCATAGAAACCTATTTGCTGCTCGGAAATCGCATCATCAAAATGAAGCATCAATGCACATTCGGCAACTGGGGAAATTGTGAACCATTTATTATTCAAATTTTCTCCTTACATTTTGGCTATCGCTTGGCTAACTCGTTGCACTAAGGCAATGGATTCTGGATTGTCGCCATGCACGCAAATGGTATCGGCCTCCAAAGACAATCGAGTGCCATTGGCGGTATTCACACTGCCGTATGTCGCGATTTGTAGCGCCTGATTATAAATGTCTTCGGGTTGATGATAGACCGCATTAGCTTGGCTTCGAGGCGTGAGTTTTCCATCCTCTTGATACTGACGATCGGCGAATGCTTCAAATAGCAAAGGCACATCATAAATGTCAGCGATATCGAGGTAACGCTGGTTGTCACTCGTGGCAAGAATCATCAGAGGGATGCCAAAGATCGATACCGCTTCGCAAATCGCGCGAAAAATGGTTTCACTCTCCATCATATCGTTGTAAAGCGCCCCGTGTGGTTTTACGTAATGAAGAGGTACATCGTGGTATTGGCAAACCGCTTTTAAAGCTCCTACTTGGTAAAGCACGATCTCGCTGATTTGAGCTGGTGTATGTGGAATAGAGCGTCGACCAAACCCAACCAAATCTTGATATCCAGGATGAGCGCCTATTTTGACCTTATAGTGTTTTGCCAATGCGACGGTTTTCGACATCACACTCGGATCAGAAGCATGAAACCCACAAGCGATATTGGCCATGTCAACCCAAGGCATCACTAATTCATCGGATCCCATCTTCCAATTTCCAAAGCTTTCGCCCATGTCGCAATTTATCGTTACTCTTTGCTTATTCACTATTAATTGAACCATCCTTGCTATTAATTTACTTAAGTTGGCTGAAAACGCGCTTAATGGCAATGATCAACCTCATCCTTTATCAATTGAACAGTGGTATTAGAGGGATGTCGAAGCGTTTCGCACCTATTTGTAACCTATAGAGCAAAAGTTGATAGATATCTATGAAAGCCAATTTATTGATTAATCACCTTACTCGCCATCCTAAGTATCATTATTTGTTGATTTCTCGTTCATTTTTTCATTTTTACGTTGCTTTGCTCACGCTAGCATTATTGCTCTGTTTTCAAAAAGTATTTGCTTCTGAAATTCCATCCGAATCACAACTCAAAGCAGCTGCAATTTATCAAACCTCTCACTTTGTTCATTGGCCAGATAGATCACCAGACGAGCCGATACGTTTTTGTATTAAAGGCGATAAGAAAGTGCAACACGCATTAGAAACGGTCCTAGAAAACAAGCAGAACACATCTCGTCAGTTCCTCATAAGCAACAACCTAAAACAGTGTGATTTTATCTACTTTGATGAAAAAACGCGTTTTCAGATATTGAAATCGCAGACCAATAGCACGGTGACGATAAGCGGCAAGAAAGACTTTTTGAAGATTGGTGGCGTGGTTGAACTGACAATAGCACAGGGGCGTGCCGCGATAGGAATATGCAAAACGACATTACAGGAGAAACATTTTACGCTCGATGCTTCGCTCATGCGAATCGCGGATGTAAAGGAGGCTGAAAGATGTGTTCGCTAAAAAGCCTTTCCATCAAAAATAAATTATTGTTGCCCATTTTGCTGTTCGGCACGCTGATTTTTCTGATCGCGCAAGGTTTTCACTTTTGGGCGAGTTACGAAAAAGACCAACAGTTACAAAATCATAGAATCTCTATTCTTGCATATGGCGCCGCACAAAACTTACAAGCTGCCGTATTATTCAACGACCAAAAAGTGATGCAAGAGATTCTAGATTCGTTCTCTATCGATCCGAGCATATTGATTGTTGAACTTCGTTCTTTAGAAGGTAACGTCCTTTCTCGTTATCAGCGTGACATGCCTGTTAACGCTGATAACCACGTTTTGCCTCTTCCGTATCCTTTCGAAACTTTTATTACCTATAGCCAACGAATAGACGTTGAACAAAACGCGATAGCGACTCTCAGTATTTCTGCATCCACTCAAACGCTTGAACAAATGCTCACGCGCCTACTTGAAAGTAGCGTGGTATTTTTGGCCGTATTACTGCTTTCGGGCAGCACGCTTTATTTGATTGTTCAAAAAGTAGTGATTGACCCTGTGTATAAACTCAATGAGTCAATGCAAGATTTGGTTGAGGGACGAATAAAGGGTAGGTCGCTAGTATCTCATACCACCGATGAGATGGGAGAGTTGGTGAACGCCTTTAATGCAATGAGTCAGCGCCTGGCTCTTCGTGACAGCCAACTGCATCACACGCTCGATCGATTGGAACACGAAAAAGCATTTGCAACGGATGTGATTGAAGCCGTTCAAACCGCGTTGTTGGTTGTCAATGAACATGGCGATGTATTGCACCACAATGCCGCTGCACGGACGCTATTTCAAGCAGACGCACAACGTATTGCGCAACACAAACTTTCCGAACTCATGCTTTGCAAAGAGCTTTCGTTCGTTACCAATGCGTTGACCAGTAAGAATCCATTAGAGGAACGGTTAGTTGAATGCAGGCTGCCAACAGGCTCCAAATTGCTTGTGAAAATATCAACACGGATATTAAGCAAGAGAGGGGCGACCCTATTTTCAATTCAAGATGTAACGGAAATTGAAACCGCATTGAATCGCCAGCGAATCGCTGCTGGTGTATTTGAAAACAGTGAAGATGGACTTGTGGTACTTGATCATAACGGACTCATCACCATGACAAACCCAGCAGTGACACGAATGCTGGGCTATCCGCAGGAAATTCTCATTGGGAAATCATTATTAAAAGCGTTTGACTGGCAACAAATCCAAACCATTATGCCAACCATCCAAGAATCGCTGGAGCATTATGGCCAGTGGCAAGGTGAGGTTCTGGAAAAACACTACAATGGCAATTTGATACCAATGTTCGCCAAAGTGAGCCGAATTTCTAAAAAAGTCGGTGTTCAAGAAGTGTTTGACATGGTGATTATCCTCTCGGATCTGTCCGGCGTAAAAGAAATGGAGAGACTGGAGTATTTAGCCCACCATGATGCGTTAACGGGCCTTGCTAATCGTGCCAAATTGCATCGTACGCTCGAAGATGAATTGAAGTTGTGTAACTTTACCCACAGCGAATTTGCTCTATTTTATATGGACTTAGATGGATTTAAGTTCATCAATGATACCTTTGGTCATGACGCTGGCGATCATGTGTTAAAGGTTGTATCAGAACGGTTACTTAACGAAGTTCGTAGTGGTGATTTAGTCGCGCGATTATCGGGCGATGAGTTCGTTCTTTTGATTAAGCGAGCAGACAATCATTCCGTCACTTTACTGAGTGAACGTATTTTAGAAAGCTTGCGTGAACCCATAGAGTATTTGAATCAAACGATGCAAGTTGGCTGTAGCATTGGCGTTAAATTGGTCGGTCCACAAGAAAAGGATATGGAAAGGATCTTAAAAAGCGCTGACACCGCGATGTACAAGGCGAAGAAGTCTGGCAAAGGGCAGGCGATTTTGATTGGAGCCGAAGTCGGAGAGGCATGTTTAAGCAACGTTACTTCGGAATAAACTTTGATCTAAATCGGAAATACCGCAACTTTTGCGCAAATTACTCGCATCTTGTTGATGAACTGTTACAATCAGATGGAATTTAATTTGTGATAAAAAATTTGTTTCTCTTTGAGGATCCTATGGAACTTGCTCTAATTGTTGCTTTTATCGTTGCTTCTGTTGTGATGGTAAAAAAAGAAATGTCAAAACAATAAGTTATCATTCATCAACTTTTTCTCTTTGTACATTTTTGAATGAGACTTAAAAAGCCAGCAAATGCTGGCTTTTGTTTTTGTTGTAGGTTAGAACTTGTAGTCAACGCTGACAGCCCAATTTCGCCCAGGCTGTGAGAACATATCTTTGTTGTTAGTAGACGTAATGTCTCGAACGTCTTGGTATGTCCAATACTCTTTATCGAAAACGTTGTTAATACCAGCACGCAATGTCAGATCGGCGATTGGTTTATAATATGCAGCGATATCCATAACACCATAGCCAGCGCTATCGAAAGTGTCCTCGTCAGACCAATCGTCCTTTCGATCCACAAGCGTTACATTCGCTATACCACCAAAGCTTCGATTGTGATTATCGTAGCCAAGCCCTATCACCGTAGTTAATGGCGCAACGGAATCGAGCGCATTTCCCGTCTCTTTATCTTTGCCTTTGGCATACGCAATGGACAGCTTACTGTACAGGCCTTTTGGTGCATTAATCGCTTCATCTAGCAAAATATCGGAGCTAAACTCTAAGCCCCTAATCTCAACGCGATCTCGGTTCACGATAGTGAAACGCTCTTTGTTTGGATCGATACGTTCTAGATCTTGTTCATCAATAAAATCTTTGTACTGGTTAATAAAACCAACAAGCTCAATACGAGCCCAACTATTTTTTGCTCTCAAGCCAGTTTCATAAGAGGTACTACGTTCCGCTTTTAAGTCCGGATTTGGTACAAAGTCCGCGCCTGTATTGTACTCATAATAAAGTTGTTCAACCGTTGGGGCTTTAAATCCCTGACTAACTTGCGCGAAATTACTGATGTTGGAGTTGTAGTGATACACGGCCCCGATCTTTCCAGTAAAGGCATCACTGCTATTTTTGTCACGCTTTGTTGTCGCAGTAGCGGAATACTCTGGTGTGGTTTCAAACGAGTCGTATCTCACACCAGCATTAACCACAAGAGAGTCATCCAGCAAGAATGCATTGTTTTGGATAAACAGTCCATTTTTTACCGTTTTCGCGTTGGGAACCGTTGTGTTTGCAGGTTTTGATGTGTTGTTGTCATGAAAATAGTCAACATTGTTTAGCGAAAAGTCAGTGTGTTGAAAGTTCAAACCATACGTAATTTCATGTGTCGAACCATCGAGCACTAGGAGTTTGTCAAATTGAGCATCAAACTGAACCGTTTCTTCTTTGGCGATTCGTTCTCGTGTTCTATTTCCGCTGTAACCGACTTTACCCGTATGATCAGTGATATGAGCAAAGTTACCGTTAATTGATTCACTCACCTGGAAATTAAGTGCGGCACTAGATGAATCAAAAAATACAGCGTTGCCTTTGAAATCATGAGTTAAACCTACTCGATAGCGAGTTGCTTCATCATTGTTGCGTGAATTTGAATACGTAATGCCAGGGGTAGGACCGAAGTTCAGCGTGTAGTTGCCGTATCGGTTATTTTCGTCATATTCGTGTTTATATTGTTCATAAACTACGCCTACACGATTGTGCTCACCAATATTGAGATAGGCTTTCGCCAAAAGGTTAGACAGCTTTTTATCCGCCGGGTTTGCTGTTCCACGCATTGGACCATCGATATCTGCATCATCTGAGTACGTTTGCAGCTCATTACCATCCGCGTATGTACCTATCACAATCGTCTCGAATATACCTTTTCTCATTGCCCACGTAAGTGTGTTTTTAAATTGTGTATCGGCTGAGAAATAGCTGGATTTGATGCCGAAGTGCGTACCATCGCCTTCGTCTAATACATCGGCAGGCTGCTTGGTACGGAGTACAACAGTACCACCGAGCGCATCAGAACCATATAGGGTAGAGGACGCGCCTTTGTTGATTTCAATTGAGGTAAGCGTATCTAATTCAACAGTATTTGGATAGATAGCTTGGACATTTGCCCCTGGGTTGAAAGGAGTGACTTGTGATACACCATCCACGACTACTTTGACTCGGCTTCCTTCCATTCCACGAATATTGAACCCCGAAATGCCAAATCGACTCGATGTTGTTACATTGACACCGGGCGTGTAAATAAGGGCATCGTGTAGGTTTTTGGCTAACTGAGCGTCGATATCGTCAGAGGAAACCGTTTCTATAGAGGAAGATACGTCTTGCTTGCTTTGTTCTGTCCTCGTTGCCGAAACAACAACTTCATCAAATAAACCAGCATCTTGAGCTTGTACTGGTGCAGCGAGAGCGAATAGTATTGAGGCTGAAAGGAACGTTCTGTTGTACATTTTTACTACCTTAAATCCATAGTAGGCGAATAATCGTCGCCATAATATTGGATGCTAATGATAATTACTATCATTCGTAAAAATATTTTTAACCATGGCTCTTATGTCGTTCCGTGTTTCTTAAAATGAAAAATTACAGAATATCAATACGATATACTGAGAATGATGAATTTATAACGCCACTTTACAAAATTCACATCTGTGATCTTGATCACCAAAGGAGTTGAAGTGCAAAGCCCCATAACCTTGGAAGCATTACATATCTTAGATGCCATCGACAGAAGAGGGAGCTTCGCTTCCGCTGCCAATGAGCTTGATCGCGCTCCTTCGTCTTTGAGTTATCAAATTCAAAAGCTTGAGCAAGATCTAGACATCATGATTTTTGATCGCTCTGGCCACAAAGCGAATTTCACAGACGCAGGTCGACTTATCTTAGAACGTGGCCGCACGATTCTCGCCGCAACAGAAAAACTGGTTAACGACGCAACACTGCTAGCCAATGGTTGGGAACTGGATATTTCCATCGCATATGATGGCATTATTGGTATTCACCATTTTTTTTCGCTTGTAGATGCGTTAGGAAACGTGAGTAAAACCAGAGTCAGATTACAGGAAGAAATTCTCGCAGGCTGCTGGGAATCTCTTCAATCCGGCAGATCAGATTTGCTCGTGTGTCCAAAATTAGAAGTCCTGCCACATGACGTGAAAGCCGACACCATTGGAAAGATGAGTATGACCTGGGTGGCAGCGCCAAATCACTACGTTCACAAACGAAGTGGTGAGTTTAATGATTCAGCAAGGGAGAAGTACCGCATTATCGCTATCGCCGATACTGCACGTGAGCAACCGGCTATTACGGTCAATATCATCCAGAAACAACCAAGATTAACCGTCACTAATCTTCAAGCTAAAGTGGATGCCCTTGTCACTGGCCTCGGAATCGGCACACTACCCACAGATATCGCAAGCCCATTGATCGAAGCAGGCAAGCTCAAGGAAATCGAAGGAGCAGAGCAGCAACATCTAGAGATCATTTTGGCTTGGAAGCGCAACCAAATGGGAGAAGCGAAATCCTGGTGTATTCAATATCTGAAGAAAAATTGGAAGCTAAAATAAGAGTTGATCTGGAGAAAGCGGCTTTGACAGCCGCTTTCGTTGGTTCGCTTACGGGTTCAGTGGTAACACCATATCTGCAACGCCATCTTCAAATTGGATATCTAGGCTAAAACCAAGTTTTTGAGCAAGAGTTAACATGCCACGGTTTGTTGGCATGGTCATGCCAGTCATCTTCTTCGTGCCTTTCTGACGACAATAATCAATGATCTTATTCATCAGGACTTTTCCTAAGCCTTTGCCTTTTAGATCAGAACGAATCAATATCGCAAACTCCGCCTCCGTGTTTTCAGGATTAATCAAGGCTCGCGCAACGCCAATGATTTTTGCCTCACCGGATGAAAACGATACGGCAACAAAGGCCATTTCTCTGTCGTAATCAATCTGTGTCAGGTTAGCCAAAGCCTCATGGTTAAACTCTCCCACATCACTAAAAAAGCGTTTGTAGAGATCCTCTTTGGAGACATTATTGATGAACTCGGCATGCGAAGGTTCATCCTCAGGCAATATCGGCCTTAGTAGAATAGGTTCTCCATCTTTCAGTTGCATGGTTTCTACAAACTCAGCGGGGAAAGGGCGTATAGCAAGACGTTCTTGACCGTGGCCTTGGTAATTCTCTAAGGTCAGATCCGCGTCCAGGATGGTAAAATGCTCACCATTTGCCAGAACTGGATGAATATCCAGTTCTTTAATCTGCGGCAGCTCGACCACCATTTGAGAAATGCGAACCAAAAACTTTGCCAGCCCAAGAACATCCATCGGTTCAGGCAGTTTTTGTAGGCGTATATGGCCTTCTTTTATCGCGCGTACAATCTGATAGCGTGCCAGCGTCATATTTAGCGGTGGTAATGCGGCCGTTGCGTCACGAGCTTCGCTCCATTCCGAACCGCCTTGACCAAGTAGAATTACTGGACCAAACACTTTGTCCGTAATGACTTTTACACGAATTTCTTCCCCTCCGGCAAGCTTTGCCATGCCTTGGACCAATAACCCATGTATGTGGGCGCTAGGGTAGGCAAGTTTTGTGCGATCAAGAATCGCGTCAGCCGCTGACGCTACTTCTTGGCTATTACGCAGGTTCAGCATGACGCCTTGGACATCAGACTTATGTGCAATGTCAGGAGAGCGCAGTTTCACCGCGACGGGATAACCGATTTGCTCGGCAATATGCACGGCCTCAGGGGTATCACTTGCAATCCAGGTCGGCAAAACATCAAAGTGGAAGAGCTTTAACAAACTGCCCAATTGGTGAGTATCAAGCTGGGCGAATTCCTTATCCATCAAATGCTCTGAAACCCACGCCTTTGCAGCGTTGACGTCGGAAACGTGCAATGGCTCTGCGGTTGTCGGGGTTTCCATAAGTTGTTTCTGATTGCGGCGGTATTCCACTAAATGCATGAAAGCCACAACCGCGCTTTCTGGTGTTCTATAAGTTGGGATTCCCGCTTTAGTGAGTATCATGCGGGCTGGCTTTGCAGTTTGCTCACCAGACCAATTCGTTAATATATTGAAACGCTTATGTCGCGGATGACTCTGTATTGCATCGACGATCGCTTGCGCCGTGTCTACGGAGTCTGATACCGCAGAAGGGCTATGCATAATCAAGATTGCGTCTGCACAATCGCTATCAAGAATGGCGTTAATAGTTGCAACGTAACGTTTTTTATCTGCATCGCCGACAATATCAATAGGATTATTATGGGACCAACTACTTGGTAGATTCTGAGAAAGCGCCTCTACCGTCTCCGCGGATAAATTGGCTAACTGCCCACCTCGTTCAAATAGCGTATCGACGGCCATCAATGCAGGACCAGCGCCATTAGTGATTATGGCAAGTCTCTCGCCCCGCAATGGCACTGAATGGGTGAGGGTTTCTACTGCTGCAAATAGCTCGTGTGTGTTGTTAACTCGAAGCATTCCCGAGCGTCGGATGGCTGAGTCATAAACGATATCAAGTGTATCCGAACCCGATTTATTTAATGCCCTTCTGCCAAGAATCGAACGTCCGCCTTTCAAAACGAGAATGCGTCGGTTACGCGAGGCCGCGCGCGCTGCAGAAATAAATCGTCGTGCATCAGTGATTGAGTCAACATACAGCAAGATGGCGTCGGTTTTACTGTCTGTCGAAAGGTAGTCCAGTAGTTCGTCAAAATCGATGTCGAGACCGTTACCAATCGAAACAAAAGCGGAAAAACCAATTTCTTTGTCATTGGCCCAATCCAAAATTGTTGTACACACCGCGGCAGACTGAGAAATAAATGCTATCTTCCCCGGCTTTGCCGTTACAGGAGAGAACGAAGCGTTAAACTTTTGCCAAGGTAGGATCAAACCAAGGCTGTTTGGTCCGAGTACTCGCATATTGCTTTCGCGCGCAATGCGCAAACACGCTTCAGCGACAGACTGATCATCTTGATGGAGATAGTCTGTATCTGACGCCAACACTATGACAAATTCAGTACCAATTTCTGACAGTTGTTTAAACAGCACTACATTGCGCTCTGAGCGAGTACACAGAATAGCAATATCGGGGACAAGCGGCAGTTCAGAAACAGAGGGGTAGGCGAGAACACCAGCGACAGATTTGTATCTTGGTGTAACGGGCAAAATCGTGCCATCAAACCCACTTTGAAGCAGGTTTTTCATTACTATATTACCTGCGCTTAAGTGACGTTGTGACGCACCAATAACTGCGATTGAAGTAGGTTTAAACAGTTTCTGTAGCTTATGCACTTGGCTTTCTCCCTGCTTCGCCGTATGACCTTGTGGAGTTCATCATAAACAAAATCGTCGATAGTGAAATGTTTATAAATAGAACTATGCTTACAAAAACAGCACGCCGTATGTAGATTGTGTAATAAGTCACATGTTCTAAGCGGATTATTGAGATCTAGGCTTGATTCTCAGCATCGCTATCGGCATGATTTAAGATAAATTTTTTAAGAGTTAGTCATTCCATGAAAAAAGTTGCCATTATCACTCTTTCTGTTTTGCTGTCTGCTTGTGCGTCGGATAACTACGTTGCTAACGTAACGACCGAGAGCCACCGCGAAGAATTTAAAATTGAACCTATTCCTGAGCCTTTGATGGCACAAGAAGAAACCGTTCAAGAGGTGAGTATTCCACAGCAAGTAGTTAAAATGGAGCCACAAACGGAAGAGAAAAAAGTCGTTAAACTCAGCCCTCAATCCGAAACAACAAAAGCAGTTAAGATAGTTCCGCCGAGCAAAAAGCAACAAGAAAAAATGCAGCGCTTCGGTTATACGGTTCAAGTCGTCGCTGTCGGTTCTCAAGCAAAAGTTGACTATTTTGCTTCTAAACTACCTAAAGACGGCCAGCCTATTTGGGAAAACTATAAGATTGTCAATGGTACTAAATGGTTCACAGTATTATATGGTGACTTCGCAACAAGCACTGAGGCAAAGAAAGCCATTGCACAATTGCCCCAAGAGTTCAAAGAATTGCAACCTTTCGTAAAAAGCATTGATGCAATCAAAAACTCTGAATACCCAACACTCAACAAACTCAACTAAATGACAACGACATAAAAACGAAAGGAGCCTAGCGCTCCTTTCGTTTTTGTACAACAAGTAGTCATTCAGTGGGTAAAAGCCATTTTTTACCAATAAATGACTGTACGAATAGCAAGGTATCGCTATCATTGAGACAGCGTGTCTTCTATCACGGAAAGATTTAACAATGATGAGAAATGTTCTACTTTTATGCGGCGGTGGTTCTTCAGAACACGAAATTTCGCTGCTTTCTTCTGAATACCTTCAGCAACAGCTTGGCTTAATTGATAATGTAAATGTCCTAAAAGTTGAGATTAAAAACGAAGGTTGGTTTGACCAAAAAGATAGACTTGTCTATCTCGATATCCATACGAAAAGCGTGAAAAGTGATGAGTTTAATGAATCGATAGACATCGATTTCATTGTGCCTTGTATCCATGGTTTTCCTGGTGAAACAGGGGATATCCAGTCACTTTTTGAGCTAGCCGGTATTCCTTATCTGGGCTGTGGGCCTGAGGCTAGCAGTAACAGCTTCAATAAAATTACGTCGAAACTATGGTATGACGCGATTGGTATTCCTAACACACCGTATCTTTTCCTAACGGAGAATAATGAAGAGTCTCACCAGGTGAGTAGAGAGGCATTCGACAAATGGGGCAAGCTGTTTGTCAAAGCGGCTAGACAGGGATCATCGGTTGGCTGTTACAGCGTAACCAAAGTAGAGCAACTTTCTGATGCCATTGATAAGGCGTTCGGATTCTCTCATCAGGTATTGGTTGAAAAGGCCGTAAAACCAAGAGAATTAGAAGTTTCCGCTTATGAGATGAAAGGTCAACTTCATATTTCAAAGCCAGGTGAAATTATTGCTCCTGACGGTGCTTTTTACTCCTACGATGAGAAATACAGCGCAGGTAGCCATTCAATCACAGAAGTAGAAGCGAAAAACCTAACCGAACAGCAGTTAGCGACGATTCAGCAGTGCAGCGAGAAAGTCTTTCGTCAAATGAACCTTCGTCATTTGTCTCGAATCGATTTCTTCTTAACCAGTGAAGGAGAGATCTACCTTAATGAAGTGAATACCTTTCCTGGAATGACGAAAATTTCCATGTTCCCCAAAATGCTCCAACACAATGGACATAAGTTTCATGAATTCCTAGCGGACTGTATTGAACGCTCACTTTAAGCATTAAAGAAAAGCGGCGCTTTTGATATTGTTTTTCGACAAAAAGAGCCGTTTTATAATCAATAAGTCATGAGAATTCAATTATCTAATCAGTCATTCTTTTTACGAAATAGCACCTTAAAAACCAGACAATACACCTACTAATATGTGATTGATTGAAGAGTATCTTCATGGTGGAAAAGGTTTTTTTTCATTTCATTGCACCAAAGCACGCTATTATAAGAATTTTATACTTGCTAAGCGTCTGATTACTATTATGATTATAGTAAGACTTAATTAATAGATGATTCAGTTACATGGCTATATCTCATTACCGTGGTTTTAACTTACAGTCTGCACCAAATGATACGAACGTCTGGCAAGTAAAGATTAAGAATCGAGTGCTTCAAGGAAGCTTAAGTGCAGTGAAAAAGAGCATTGATTGGTGGTGCGATACAGCATCGATCATTGATCCTAGAGAGTTTTCTTCGCTTGACAGAAAGCAAGAAGCGTCAGGATCTACTCAGGCAGAAAACTTTAATGGTTTTGCCATTAAAAACGATACAGGTGAACCGAACGCTTGGTATTGTTTCTTTAATGGCAAACTCATTAAAGGTTCCAAAGCGGCTATTCAGCGACATATAGAAGCCTATTTGATCGCGAAACAAAAAGCCGAACAACAGAAGAAATAGTAATGACTCTTGTATATTCAACAGAAACAGGCCGAATCAAACCAGAAGAACCTAAAGCTTCGCGCCCAAAAGGTGATGGTATTGTTCGAATTCAACGAGAAACCAAAGGCCGAAAAGGCAAAGGGGTTTGCGTTGTCACTGGCTTGGATCTCGATGATGCACCTTTGAAGCTTCTTGCCGCAGAGTTGAAGAAAGTCTGTGGTTGTGGAGGTAGTGTTAAAGACGGAAACATAGAGATTCAAGGTGATGTTCGTGACAAAATCAAAGCGCATCTTGAAAAAAAAGGCATGAAAGTAAAACTTGCCGGTGGTTAATTTCAAAGGAGCTTTCAACGCTCCTTTTTTGATCTCGTCCAAAGTGAACACGTCACATTAATCGGCACAACGAATCTGCTCTCGAAGCCTTAATCGTATAACCAATATAGAACCTTAAATCTTTGATTAATAAGGTTCTATATTAGGTATTTTATGGTAAATACAAATTATGTTTAATCATGAATCAGAGTATTAATACCAGTAAAGGGGAGTCGAGATAGAAACATTTCACGTAGCGCTACACATCATTTAACATAACGTACATAATGCGCACTTAGGCTGTAATTGTAAGTGCCAGTTAGTAATGTCCGGTTTAGCCACTTTAAAATGTCCTCCTAAAAATTAAAACATTGTTTGCTTTCGAGGCTTTAGCCGATGTTGATTACGACGAGTGAAAAAGACATTTATCGATTTGGGGTTCTGTCTGTCGTCCGTACAAGGCAGTTACGTCTAGTTGATGCTGCAGTTACTCTAGCTGTTTTGTTTGTAATATCTGGCCCACACTTAATCGACGCTCCAATTTAGGAGCTCAAAGTCTCGCGCGCGTTGCTCGTATACGACTGCCCGCATGATGAACTTAAGGTTAAGCGAAACCGAGTCGGCCTTTGATTAATGCTAACAACGAGAGAATATCTTAATGAATACGGCAAGCCCGTCGCGCTCTACTGCGATAAGCATTCGATTTTTCGCGTGAATCAGGAAAAGCAAAAACAACTAGCCATGTTTTAAGAGATGTACTGCCGAGCAACTCAAAAGCCGAGCATCAGGTATGAAGCTCGGCTTTTTCGAGGAGCCAGGTTGGATATGCCCTGACACAAGAAATGTAACCAAATCACTTCGATGAGTAAAACGTTAATAATGAGCTTTAGACGTAACTCAAGATAATCTGCCAATTATTACTAAATCGATTCAATTCTTCACGACTCAACTCACACTAGCCCATTTGATCAACTTTGATCAATTCGCTCCCGTTCTCAAAACAGCATTGTTTTATTAATCATTTCGGACACTCGTTAAATTTTCAATGTGTAGTAACTCGAATCTCTAATTATAAAGGGACTAAGTAAGAGTAAGTACTTACAGCGTAACTAAGTTCATTTCTCAACATTTTATGCTGCGCCAATTGCTGACTACAAATTGAATCTGTAATTTAATTACAAACCAGAAGTTACGCCGTATGAATTTAGCAAGATAAACCAATGTAAGCAATTGATATAAAAGGAAACGTATAACAACGGACCTAATCGACACCCAATTAAATCCCTTTAAGAAGGCTGAGGTAAACATGGCATGGTAAAAGTTTTACTTGCTTTTTGATGTCAAAAAAAAGCAGAACCTTTCGGTTCTGCTTCGATTCATTAGGTGCTGTCGAGAAAGTAGATACTTACTCTGCACTTTGAGCTTTGTGCTCTGCCCTAATCTTTTCTGCGATGATTTTTATCGCTTGAGCAGTACTCATCCCTTCAGCCATTAGCTTCTGGATTTCTTCTACTGCTCTTTGTTGTTCTTGATGAGATAGCGGTGGGAGATCGTCAAACATAAAAAATCGGCTCCTTTGTTTAGGAGCCGACTATAACGAGATGCTTAATAGGTGGCAAGAAAATTGATGGATGCCCCCATCGCGTTTTCATTTGTATATCTGGCGGAGATATCCACTTCAAATAAATTAAGGGGCGAAAGGCCAATACCGGCTGTAATTGTATCGTCCACATCTCGTGCCATGTTTTTCATGTAACCACCACGAATCTGCAGTTGTCTTAAAACATCAATTTCAAAACCCGCTCTCAACATTTGGCTATTGTCATCAAATGATGAAAACTTTTTCTCTTCATTAAGATCGTAGTCGACTGATAAGGTAAAGTAATCAGCAACGATCCCTGCCCCTACAGTATATAGAGGTCTCATACTGTAGTCGTACGAAGGAATCGCCGTTGCTGGTGTTGTGCCTGTGAAGTCATAAGCTTTAGTTTGGATATCTCGTCCAATAAGATTTTTCGCTGCAACACCAATTCGAAATGGGCCGTAAAACCACAAAGCACCAGCGTCTAAATTAAAAATTGTTTCGCCGGTTTCGTTTTCTCTTACATCTCCAAGATCAAAATTGGCAAATGTTGAAGCAAAAGAGTGGGTATAAACTCGTTGAAGTTTTGGTGTGATACCAAAAGCCATATGTTGGTAAAGAAAGGTTTGGTATTTAGCCAGTGAAACCCCTACTTCAGTTACTGATACAGATACAGCTTGTACATAACTATTACTGATATCAGATGGTGTAACAGATGGAGTGACAAAGGATTCTGTATAGAGCTTTCCATAAACTGTTGCGGACAGAAAACGATTGGGAATTCCAAATGCTAAGACTCCACCAAGCTCAAAATTTAGCTGGTCACCATCTATCGCAGCTAACGCATTATTGATTTCTGTAGGATCAGTTAATTTTCCAAGTGCCTCAATTTGATCAACCAAATCATTTGGATCATTATATGTGATACCAAAGCTAGGAATGATCATGCCAGCATCGTCATTACGTCGGTAGACAGCAGCAAGAGCTGGGTTGAAAAAAGGCGCAGTGAGATAAGTGGCGGAAACTGTACCTACTCCACCCATAGCGTCGCTTCGTGCTTCGATTGAATAATTAGCGGCATTTGCTGTGCCACAAAAAAGTATCGTTGCGTATAAATATCTATTGTTTAATTTCATCCGAAGACAACCCTTAGATTCCTTTTCTAGTAATATCGGCAGGATTAAAGATTTTTCAAGTTTTTATTCTTGTGTAATGTCGTATGTACGACTAATGGTTTGTGATTGCTCTACCAGAATTTGTCCCTGCCAACGCTTGGTGTTCATGCTTACAGCTAGAACGTAGCGTTCGTTGGGGATACCATCGAGCTCTAAACTGGTAGGATAATCAGATTCGTAGGTTTGGTTCCAAACTCGTTGGTACTGCCCATCAACAAAATCATTGAGACCAACATTCATCTCAGGAAGTGGACAATAAGGGTTGTTTAACGCCACCTTTTCCACCGTCCAATTTTCTTTTGAAGACCAACGTACGTATTGTGGCGCTATAGGTTCACCAAGTATGACCCAACCACTCCAAACATCTTGGTCTGACGGTTGTATAACAAGCTGATACAAACCCGCGTCGAGTTTACCATTGAGGTTATATCGTTTTTGATATTGTCTTTCATCAGCTTTTTTTGTGACAACGTCACCAGAAACTTGAGTAAAGACACTGTCAGAAGAAACACTTCGGTCGACCCATTTGCGCATTGCAAGGCTTTTAACCTCTGAAGTGGTTCTAATATCAATGACCAAACTATATATGTCTCTGCCTGGGCTTTGATTCGTGTGACGTATCACTTTTACGCCTGATAGCCAGTTTGGCAACGTATTTCTCGTCAATGATTTGCCACAATCCCGATTCAACGACTGCATTAAGAGACTGTTGAGATGATCTTTGATCCGTTCTTTAGGTTGCGATTGCCAAACCTCGACAAGAGAGTTGAACATTCTTGGAAGATCATCATCAAGAAGATGCTGGTGCGCTTGAGTTAGCGGGGTATTCGCTTCAAACCAGTCTATAGCATAGACTGGTTGAGTGATTGTTAATGTTAAGATTGGAACCAAAAGTGACTTACGCATTAACCTTTCATCTTATAGCCAACACCGCGAAGCGTTTCAATTTCGAGCCCTGCTAGTTTTTGTCTTAACTGCAATACATGCGTATCAACTGTTCGCGTAGTTGGAAAATGGTTATATCCCCACACATGATCAAGTAACTCGTCACGTGTAAACACACGACCTAAGTTACTTGCTAAGAACAGTAATAGGTCAAATTCTGTTCTTGTCAGCGTTATCTGCTCCCCTTTGAAAAATACTTCACGTGTAGACTTATCAATAATTAGATTTTCAGTTTCAACTTTGTCAGTATTCCCCTGCTCAGAAGATTCTGGAGAACGTAGCTGCGCGCGAATACGTGCAAAAAGCTCTGCTTCTGCAAAAGGTTTGGTTAGATAATCATTTGCTCCCGAATCTAGGCCAGCAACCTTGTCTTTTACCGTCACAAGCGCTGTTAATAGAATCACAGGGATATTCTTCAATTTTTTCCAACTAGGCAAATGTGTAACGGAATCGCCATCTGGTAGCTGGCGATCCAAAATAACCAAATCGGCTTGTTGCCATAGCGCTTCCACTTCAGAAATACGCTCAGCGTGCAAACACTCGTATCCTGCCTGTTCTAGGCTAACGAGAAGGCCATCTGCCAAGTTCTTATCATCTTCAACGAGAAGCAACGTCTGTTTCACAAGGTATCTCCAAAATAAACGTAGTCGGTGGCCCGATAAGCTTCATTTTTCCGCCCATTCGTCCCACCATAGATTCAACAATTGTTAAGCCAAGTCCCAAGCCACTTTTGCTTACAAATGGCTTTCGTAAATTTGACCAGTCTCGGCTGGTGAGTTTGCCATTATCGGTGACTCGGATTGTTAATTTACTGTCACCCGTTTGTACGTCCAATGTCACGGGGGCGACGCCGTATTTGACTGCGTTGCGGATCAAATTGTCGACACAAGTACCTAACCAATAAACGTTAATTTTTGCAGAAACATCTTGGTTGATCTTGAACGCCACGCCTTCAGGAAATTCATCTTCGATTTTAAACAGCAGCCACTCTTCAACTGATGGGATCCAATCGGTAGCAAGCTGTTGATTATCCGACTGTAAATAATCTTTGCTCGCTTCAGCTAACTGCCTAAGTCTTCTTGTATCTTCACATAATCGTCGAAACTCATCATAAACTGTTTCTGGTAAGTGCTCAAACTCTCTGCGAAAACCTTCAACCGTGAGTGATAGACTCGCAATTGGTGTGCGTAATTCGTGCGTCAGTATTTGCAAAACAAGCATTCTGCTGCGCATCTCTTGTCGTTTACTGTTCCAGCGATAAACCGCCCAACCAGCAACGAGCATAATGTTAGCAATCACTAGGACGATCATGGAGAAGCGTAAGATTTGCGAATGATCTTCAACGTCCCAACATATATTGCCTCGCTGAACGAAACAGCTCGCGCTGTCTGAACGAATGCTTAATGACAGTCCAGCTTTTTCAACGTTGTTTGACCAAACGCTTTTATCAAACACATGATAGTAGTCGCCTCGTCTCAACCAAAGCTGTTCTCTATCCATGAACATTATTGAGCCAGCAATTAACGAGCTAATGGTTTCATCATCCATTTGTTGAAGCGTCGTTAACAACTCATCTCCCACTTCATCTGTTCGCTCTTTGATGTGCATGAATTTCTTTAATGTTTCATGTTCTTCTGGAAACTTTTGAATATAGCGAGCGGCGTAAGTCCCACCACCCGGGTGGATCAATGCTGAACGAGAAAACCAGCGAGTATTAAGCTTCACTCCTTTACAAACTGAACGGGTGAAAACTAGCGGTTCCGTGATCAATGGGCTAAGTGGTAGCTTGCCATTGCAGGTTTTGGACAGTTGATACAGTTGTTGTATGTCTTTCAGTGGGTAGTTTGCCGTTTGCGGCAGCATTGAGTCGGGCGAAAGAAGCTTGGTCGGGAATGACGACTGTAAATCGCGGATATCGTATGTTTTGCTTGCGGAAGCATAATCAAATAACTCCGTGAAAAAATCAATGCGCTCCGGCAAAGAGTCTGCCAGAGCACTAGGCACTAGGTTCACAGAAAGCAGCAATGATAAGCAGAGTTTTTTAATCAAAACATTGTACGACGTCGTTATTATTGGCCCCAATATACAACATATTCATGAAAGTTTACATTTGTGGGATTCGGTATTTGATTGGTTCGATTAGAAAAACAACAAAAAAGGCCAGCTTTTCAGCTGGCCTTCGTCTTTAACGTAAATTATAACGCTTTTGAAATCGCATCCACGCTATCTTTAGCATCGCCAAAGAGCATTGATGTATTCTCTTTGAAGAACAATGGGTTCTGAACTCCAGCATAGCCAGTATTCATTGAACGTTTGAAAACAATGACGTTTTTCGCATGCCAAACTTCCAATACTGGCATGCCAGCGATTGGGCTGTTTGGATCTTCTAGCGCAGCTGGGTTAACGGTGTCATTGGCACCAATAACCAACACAGTATCCGTGTCTGAGAAGTCGTCGTTGATCTCATCCATTTCCAAAACGATGTCATAAGGCACTTTTGCTTCAGCGAGCAGAACGTTCATGTGACCCGGTAAACGCCCCGCTACTGGGTGAATACCGAAACGAACATTCACACCTTGCGCACGCAGTTTTTCTGTGATTTCGTGAACTGGGTATTGAGCTTGTGCTACTGCCATGCCATATCCTGGAGTGATGATGACTGATTTGGAGTTTTTCAGCATATCCGCTACATCTTCTGCGTTGATTTCGCGATGCTCACCATACTCTTCATCACCAGAAATCACGACTTCCTGGCCAAAGCCACCGGCGATAACACTGATAAACGAGCGGTTCATCGCTTTACACATGATGTATGAAAGTATTGCACCTGAAGAACCAACGAGAGCACCTGTCACGATCAACAGATCGTTTGCTAGCATGAAACCTGCCGCGGCTGCTGCCCAACCTGAATAAGAGTTCAGCATAGAGACCACTACGGGCATGTCCGCACCGCCGATCGACGCCACCAAGTGATAACCAAATGCGAAAGCAATCAGTGTCATCACGATTAAGGCAAACATACTGCCGTCGGCGTTAACAAAGTGAATCATAAGCAGAGTTGAAATAACGATAGCTGCGAGATTCATCTTGTGCTTATGAGGCAAGTTAAGTGGCGATGAGGAAATGATACCGCGTAACTTTCCGAACGCGACAATCGATCCCGTAAAGGTTACCGCACCAATGAATACGCCCAAAAATACTTCAACTAAGTGAATGACGTGTTCTGCGTGCATTCCCGCTGGGTCAAGAGAGACTGGCGCCGGTGGTTCAAGATAGCTGTTGTAACCAACCAAAACAGCCGCCATACCCACAAAACTGTGTAGAATGGCCACTAACTCTGGCATTTCTGTCATTTCAACTTTCTTAGCGTAGTGGATACCAATACCACCACCAATTACCATGGCCACAATGACCCAAGCAAACCCTTCGGCAGTAGGACTGAAGATGGTTGCAAGTAGCGCAATTGCCATACCGGCAATGCCGTAGTAGTTCCCTGATCTTGCTGATTCTTGCTTAGATAGACCAGCAAGGCTCAGAATAAAAAATAGTGCAGCAACGATATAGGCCGCCTGTACTAATCCTGCAGACATTGGTTACTCCCTATTATTTATCTTTGCGGAACATTTCGAGCATGCGTTTGGTTACTGTAAAGCCACCAAAAATATTAATGCTCGCGATCAACACAGCAATGAACGCCAAAAACGTTACTGCCCCATTTCCTTGGCCAATCTGTAACAATGCACCGACAACGATGATTCCTGAAATTGCATTGGTTACCGACATGAGTGGAGTGTGAAGTGCGTGTGTGACATTCCATACCACGTAGTAGCCCACAACACATGCCAAAACAAATACCGTAAAATGTGCGAGGAACGCGGCTGGCGCAACGGATGCAATCCATGCAAATGCACCGACAGCCACAGCAAGTCCGGCCAGTTTTTTCACTGGAGAAACGGGTTCTTGTACTTTTGGTGCTGGCTTTTAAACCGCTTTTGGTTTGGCTTGAGGCTGTGCAGAAACTTGAATTGGTGGCGCAGGCCAGGTGATTTCACCATCTTTAACCACAGTGACACCACGTAGTACAACATCTTCGAAATCGATATTGATGTTGCCATCTTTTTCTTTACACAACAGTTTGAAAAGGTTGACTAAGTTTGTTGCATAAAGTTGTGAAGATTGAGTGGGCAAACGACCAACCATGTCGGTGTAACCGATCACTTTTACGCCGTTAGCTGTCGTGATAACTTGGTTTGCGACTGTGTATTCGCAGTTACCACCGTTAGCGGCAGCAAGGTCAACAATCACACTACCCGCTTTCATGCTATCGACCATTTCCTTGGTAATCAGCTTAGGCGCGGGCTTACCAGGAATCAGTGCCGTCGTGATAATGATGTCAACATCTTTCGCCTGTGCAGCATACAGCTCCGCAGCTTTCTTGTTGAAGTCATCAGACATCTCTTTCGCATAACCGTCACCAGAACCAGCAGCTTCCTGGTAATCAACAGAAAGGAACTCTGCCCCCATGGATTCCACTTGTTCTTTAACTTCTGGACGTACGTCAAAAGCACGAACAATCGCACCTAGGCTACCAGCAGCACCGATAGCAGCCAAACCAGCAACACCCGCACCGGCGACAAACACTTTCGCTGGTGGTACCTTACCAGCTGCAGTAATCTGCCCTGTAAAGAAACGCCCAAACTCATGCGCCGCTTCAACAACCGCTCGATAACCGGCGATGTTTGCCATAGAGGACAATGCATCCAGTGCCTGAGCACGTGAGATACGTGGCACGGCATCCATCGCAAGCACATTGATGTTCTTACTAGAGAGTTGTTCCATCAACTGAGGGTTTTGAGCTGGCCAAATAAAGCTAACCAAGGTCGCGCCTTCTTTGATCAACGCGATCTCGTCAATGCTTTTCTCTTCATCGATAATTGGCGCATTGACTTTAAGGATCAGCTCAGAATTCCAAGCTTCTTCTTTAGAAACCATTTTCGCACCAGCTGACTCATACGCTGAATCATCGAAGCTGGCTAACGCCCCCGCTTGGGTTTCGACAACAACATCAAACCCCAATTTAATTAGCTGCTCTACCGAACTTGGCGAAGCAGCGACTCGCGTTTCTCCCGCGAGTAGTTCTCTTGGTACACCAATTTGCATAGCTATTCCTTGACTATTGGCCTTGTTAATCATCTTTTTGTATCTAACGCAGGATGCGACTTCAAGTGTTTTGTAGTTAAAATACAAATTTTCATTACATATAACCCTATGTAATGAAGGAACTCTACGCACCCCACGAAATAAAACAACGACATATCAACAAGACAGAGGTCCAACCAGACCTATAATTATTGGTTATTTTACAACCACATAGATTAAATTTTTGCGTAACAAACAAAAAGAGCCACCAGCATAAACACTAATGGCTCTTGTGATGATGACAGGAATCAAAACCCGAGAAACTTTTAGCTAAATATCTCGCCTCTCATCTGGTCAATGAACATTTGCGCCTTTTTGACCATCAATTCGTTTGCATCTGCTTCAGAGGTCAGAACATCCGATCGGATGAATCGATGACTTTTTAGTTCGCCCTTTACCTCTTTTGTAATTCTACCAGCGACGCGGTATTGACCGCCTTCTTGTAAGCTCTCGGCATAGATAAGAAAGCCTTTATGCTCAATTGGCTCAACTTCTTTCTTTGCTTCACTGTTTTTTGAAGACCCAAACAGGCGTGAAAATAACCCCATTATTCCTCACTCATGTGGTTTGTTGAATTTCAATATCGGTTTTTCAAACCATTCAAGCGGCGCATTGTCATCGTAATTCACATGAGAGAAAACCACAGGAACATCATCTGAACGATGTTGTCTTCTATCTTCAACGATCATGCTTTCGGCATTTTTAACGGCAACTTCACTGTTGTGTTTGAACTGAACCAACCGCTCTTCAGGCAGTGCAGATAAAAAATCGATATCAAAGCGGATATAAACAGGTTTGAGTTGCACAAGCGCTAAACACGCTAAATCGGCCAATTGTTCCGACGTGTACTGACTCACATACTCATCCTGAGCGAGAACCTGACCAACCAGAGTTTCCATGTAATTATGAACATCGACACTGATTTGCATTAAAGCATCTCCTTGTTTTTATTATGCTCGGTACATCAACAGTATACGCAGCGACTTTTCGAAACCAAGCTTTGTCATTCACTTTTACTGTCATTATCAATAAATCACTACTTAAGTTTAGCAAAAGGCTTGGAAAATCCAGAAATAATCGTATTCTACTAGGTTCTCCATACCCATTCGTTAGTGTTATAGGAAGTCAGCGGTTAATGACGTCTCCGGTAGTTAGTAGTGCTCAGTTTAAAATCTTCTTTCCCGTTGGTTTACTCGGGATTGTGGCAATGGGGATGGATAACATCATCGTCATGACACAGGCAAACTGGGGGTTAGCTGCAAACTTGCCTTATGTCCTGCTTGGGACCGTTTTTTTACTCTGTAGTGTATTCAAACAAGGCCGTATTGCGATGATCGCAATGGCAATGATCATTACCTACTTTGTTATTCAAAACCGCCTGCAAATTCCGTTAAGCAGTGGGAGTGTATTGCTCGAGCTCTCTTTACTTGCCTTCCTATTACCCGTGGCTTGTTTTGTCGTCTATCTGTTTAACGCCTCAGGCATGCACAGCAAATCCATTGCCACTTACGGATTGGTCCTTGGCGTGTTGACAGTTTGGTCTTTCATCTTCCTTAGCTACTTTCAAGAAGCCGGTTTTGAGCATTGGAATAATGGATTGCTCTTCTCTGTCGCTGCAATTTCAAAATTGCCTCTTTTGCTGGTGGCCTATTGCACTGCCATCGTTTTGGCTACAGCGATTTTGGTGCTGAAGCACAATCGCCCTATCGAAGTGTCGATTTATACGTGTTTACTCTTAGCTTCTACCACCTTTACGTTTTTTGATGTGAAGTTCATCTCCAGTACCATGTTCACCTTGGCTGGAATTTTGCTGATTATGCATGTGGTCCAGGCCAGTCATGAGCTGGCATTTATTGATGTGCTGACACAGTTACCAAGCCGCCGCGCGTTAGAAATGGACGTTAAACACTTAGGTCGACGTTTTTCTATCGCCATGATCGATGTGGATCATTTTAAGAAATTTAACGACACCTATGGACATGACACTGGCGATGACGTTTTGAAACTCGTTGGCTCTCGCTTGCTCTTAATTAAGGGTGGAGCAAAGGTTTATCGTTATGGCGGAGAAGAATTTACCGTGGTGTTTAAAGGGAAAACCTCGAAAGAAGTACAAGGTTACCTAGACGACATTCGAGAAGATATTGCAAACTACGATCTCGTTTTGAGGAATGACACAACACGCCCAAATAAAGCGAGTGAAGGAAAAAAACGTCGTGGCACTCAAGAGAATAAAATGAACACGGTCAATGTAACGGTCAGTATTGGTGTATCAGACAGCCGCTCTTCGAAAGATCCAGATACCATTCGTAGCTTAGCAGACGAAGCCTTATATAAAGCGAAGAAAGCAGGTAGAAACCAAGTCATGACGAAGGTTGAGTAAAAACCGATTGTCTGGCTATTTCCCTTGCCAAATAGTTGGGCTTGATGGCGTCAATCTTGGTTAAAGAAAAGCACTAAACTCCCGCCTTTCAGGGCACTGCCATAATTGAGGCTTAAGCCGATACCAACATTGTCTACCCACTGCGTTTTGAAAGGCGGTGTCATTAACCATCCGACACTCGCTTCATAATAGTGACGCGTACCTAACGACTCGGAAGTATCGCCTCCAACATCAACCCGATTAAAACTCGTGTAAACAGATTGAACTGCACGTCCCCACTTTTCGAAGTCATAAAACATTTTGACACCGTTAACCCAATACCAACCTTCTGGGTTACCAACCTGCCCTCTGTTTGCTTCGCCCCAACCTTGGCCATAAAAATAATGCGCCGAGCTCCAGTAATACCACTTTCCCCAAGGCTTCATTTGTAAATATTTGGCTTGAACATTAGGCTCAGCGACCAAAGCCCAAGCATCGGTATTAACCAAATAACCATCGATGACACTTTTATAATCCGCCAATGCATCGCTGCGATAGGTATAGTCACTACGGTAATACATTAAATGCGCCCCAATGGAGGCATCAAAAGTCCAGTTTTCGCTCAGTTGTCGTGAGTTTGTGTACTCAAGAAACGCGCCAAGCACATACTCGCGATGGCTATCGGACACCCCAGCATCTGCGATGGAAACGTCTTGTTCAATACCTAGAGCAGATAAACGACCTTGCAGACTGTGTTTTACTTGGCTGTCGGGATCCTCATACAAGGCAAACTCAAAGGGTAGTGTTGATACACCAATTTTTTTGCGCAAATTGACAGAATCGGCACTTCCCAGCTCTTCATTATCGAGATTTAGCCATTCATTCGGGTCAAAGTCGTGAAAGCCAACAGTAAAAACATCACTGTCAGTGAGAACAATGGCCGTTGCAAAGTTTCGTTCCAGCTCTTTTTGTATTAGGTCGTTGAGCTCTTGGGCTGACAATGCAAAAGAAGGTGCCAAGATTATGGCAAACACTGAGGTACTAAAGGCGGAAGGAAAACGTAGCATAATTAAGATGCTCTGAAAGTCACGTAACGGTTTTTGCCTTCTAACTTGGCTTGATAAAGCGCTTTATCAGCGAACTGATAAATTGTCTGCAGTTCTTCCCTACCATTAGGGATAAAAGTGTAGACACCTTGTGACAAGGTAACAATGTCAGATACAGCAGAAAACGCATGTGGGTAACTGAGGTCCGCAACCGCTTTATGAATTCTTTCCGCCGCTTTAACGGCTTGCTCAGCGTCACTACCACCAAGTAACACGACAAACTCTTCACCGCCGTAGCGACCAACACAGTCAGCATTACGTTGAAATAGACTCTTAATTGTATTTGCCGTGGCCTGAAGACATTTGTCCCCTTCAATATGGCCATAGTTGTCGTTAAACAATTTGAAGTTATCGATATCCAAAAGGATGACACTGATTGGTAAACGGTGCCGCCCGTACCAGCCTAACATTTGCCCCAACTGCTCATCGATATAACGGCGATTATAAATCTTCGTTAGGCCATCTTCGTTTGCCTGCCGTTGCAATAACGCATTTAACTCAGCCAGTTTCGCGGTTTTCTTTTTTAGCTCTCGACGCATGTGCGCAATGCGCTGCATCGCGATCAGCTTAGAGCTGAGCACCAATTTATCGACTGGCTTGATTAAGTAGTCGTCCCCCCCGGCTTCTATCGCTTTTGCGATCACTTCAGGTTCTTCATGACTACTGAGGAATATAATGGGTACCCATTCTTCAAACTGAGTACGAATCGCTTTGGAAACATCAAAGCCATCCATTTCTGGCATACTGATATCAAGCAAAACCAGCTCAGGGTCGAACTCTTCGTACAAACGCAATGCATCTCTGCCACTCGAAACTGCCTCGACAATATGCCCAAGTTGTTTCAAGCGAATGGCGAGTTGCATTCTATCGAGTTGCACGTCATCGACCAGCATAATGCGCATGGATGAGCCAGTTGATATCATCGTTTCCTCTATCGGACTTCACATCTGTTACTAAAGGTATATCATATCAACTTGCTGGTTTCATCCAGCTTATACCGTAATACGTTGACTTTTTTGAAGATCACCTTACTATTCCGCTTTTTTTAAATGAGAGACGTGTCATGTCAGAAGCAAATACTCCAGAAAAACAACCCATCGACCTAGCAACGATTTCACCTGAATTACGTCAGGTTATCGAGTTTGATCAGGTTCCAGAAGCAATGTTTGAGATGGTAACGTCTATCCATGAAGTTTCTGAAGAAGCCGTCCGTGAAGCTTGGGATTCACTGCCTGCAAGCGCGCAAAACGTTCTAGACAATTTTGAACAGTTCCACGCACTGATCTCTGTAAGCCAAGCGTTCGCTGGCGTTAACGTGATGGAAGAGTTCCCTACAATGAATCTTCCAGAAGGCATGAGTGAAGAAGAGAAAGATGCTTACCGCGCTCAACTGCTAGACCACGTACTCTTTAATTGTGTTAAAGATATGGTCAAACAACTTAAGAAAGCGCGCCGCGACCCTATTCTGAAACGCGATTTCCGCGACGTGTTCGCTAAGTAATGTAAAAAGCTGCTCACATGAGCAGCTTTTTTTATCTTATTCGAACTGCCCTAACCACTCTTTAAGCACAGCATTCAAAGCTTGCTTCTTAGGCTTTGAAAGATTCTTTAATAGCGCATGTTGAATCGCGACATGCTCTTCTATCAGCTTATTCACTGTCACCAAACCATGCTCCGTAAGCTCAACAGTAACGCTGCGTCGATCTTCCTTGCTGTGTTGGCGTAAAATCAGACCTTTTTGCTCAAGCTTATCTAAGCGGTTGGTCATAGCCCCAGAGGTCAGCATCAAAGACCCCAATAGCTCCGATGGCGTCAAACGATATGGCGCGCCACTTCTACGCAGAGTTGCAACCACGTCAAACTCGCCCATCTTGAGATCGTAACGTTTGTGCACCTCACCCACTGCACTTTCCAAGTATTTGGTGATACGGAATATGCGCCCCATGATAGCCATAGGTTCGGTATCTAACTCAGGGCGCTCTCTGTCCCACAGCTCTACTACACGATCAATTGCATCCATCATCTTATCTCAATCATTAGCTTGCGAGATATCTTAATATAAAGATACTTTACTTTCATCAAAAATAGGCATACATTGAACTCAATTATCTCAATGTAAAGATATTTAACATGAACATACTTATTGCTATGATACCTGCCTTTTTTTGGGGAACGACCTACGCTGTGACACAAGCAACGTTGGCTGACTGGCCACCGCTGTTACTTGGTGCATTAAGAGCGTTACCCGCAGGGTTACTTTTACTATTGGTTAAACCCATGTTGCCGAATCGTCGCCAAGTCGTCACCTTGATTAAGCTTGGAACCATCAACATTGCGGCCTTTTTTACACTCATTTTCGTGATGGCGTTGACGCTACCATCTGCAATCTCTGGTGTAGGCATGATATCTGTGCCTGTTTTCGCGATGCTTTTTCATTGGGTTGTCGCCAAACAAGCGCCGAGTAAAGTTCAAGCTTTATGCGGTTTCGGATTGATTAGTTTTGCTTGGTTCTTGTTTGATCCTCGCCACTTGGCCCTCAATCCCATCGGATTGTTGGCCATGTTGTCTGCGATTTTCTGCATTATTATTGGCAGTCGTATAACCAAATCACTCGGAACAGAGATGCACTGGTGGCTTATCCTTACCTGGCAATTGATCTTTGGTGGCATCGTATTGTCGCTTGCATCGTTCGCTCAGTTCGTTGCTGAGCCCACTCCGTACTATCAAGCATGGGAACAGCTAGACGGCCAAAATTTGATTGGCCTCGGTTGGATAATTTTAATGAATACAGCGCTAGGATACGGCTTGTACGTTTGGCTATTACAACGCATGTCTGTGGTCGATTTTACATTCGGCGGGATTGCAAATCCTGTTGCCGGTATCGTATGTGGGGTTCTACTGGTTGGTGAGTCTTATACTTTGCATCAGTTTTCCCTGATGGCCGGGATGATATTAATGTCACTTCTGCCGCAAATTGTCGGGTTGCTTTCTGCTAAAAAGCGTCAGAAGCGACAAGAAGGTGACGTTGTCACCAATTAATTCATAACACCAATAAACTAATGCGTGAGTGCGATATCTCTTTGGGTCACACTCACCCCTTTGATTTGTGCAAACACACGGTCACCCTGTTTCAGATTAAGATCGTCCAACGCCCACGGGGTAATGGTCGCCCATAGAAAACAATCCTGTGTTAACGCCAGTTTAACCGCAATGCTCTCTTTATCTTCCGCTGGGTGTCTTTTCTCAATGCGCTCGACCTTGGCCTCAATAATATTACGAATAGAGGTTTTTTGCGGTTGAACGCGCGTAATGGACACATCATTCGCTCGCACCTGCAGACGAATATCACTGCCAAGGGGCGCATCAATCTTTTGCACCCACAGCGACGATGATGATGAAAGCATGACACGTGTCAAAGCGTATTGAGGGTGCTGCTCTGCAATGTTGGCATTAAACAAAGTGCTTTGTTCGGAGAACGATTGCCACGGGCGCATTGCTTGCGAAGACCACACTTCAGACAACAAACCGGAAGCGACAATCCGACCTCGATCCAACACCGTGAGGTGATCCGCTAATTGCAAAATCTCTTGCAGACTATGGGTGACATACACAATGGGAATTTCGAAACTTTCTGAGAGCTTCTCAAGAAAAGGAAGCACCTCTTTTTTCCGCGGCATATCAAGCGAGGCCAGCGGCTCATCCATCAACAGAATCTTAGGTGATGATAACAGCGCACGGCCAATCGCAACGCGTTGTTTTTCACCGCCAGACAAAGACGCAGGATAGCGTTTTAGCAACGGTTGTAGCGCGAGGAGTGTCACCACTTTGCCAAACATCTCTGCGTCGTACTGTTTGATGCCATACTTCAAATTACCTTCAACATGATAGTGAGGAAATAAGCGCGAATCTTGGAATACATAACCAATATTCCTTTGGTGTACGGGGACATTAATGCCTAAAGCAGAATCAAACAGTACTTCCGAGTTAAGCGCTATACGCCCTTGTTCGGGCTGAGTTAGTCCGCTGATCACATTGATAATTGACGTCTTACCTGCACCAGAACGACCAAAAATCGCACTAACACCTTTAGCCGGAAGTTGTAATTCGATGTCGAAAACAACGTGGCCCAACGTTTGTTTGAACGCAACTTGAAGCCCCTTCATCACTTCGCTCCCAATCGTTGTTTGGCTTTTCTGTTCAGCCATTCTGACACCAGTAAAGTCGACAGCGCGATAGCAATTGAAATGGCACACAGCCTTGCCGCTTGCGCTTCTGCACCCGGTGTCTCAATAAAATTGAACATGGCAAGAGGCAAAGTTTGTGTTGCGCCGGGAATATTGGAAACAAAGCTGATGGTCGCGCCAAACTCTCCGAGACTGCGCGCAAACGCCAACATCGATCCCGAAATGATCCCGGGCAGCATCAGAGGTAATGTGATGGTGAGAAAGACTTTTGTTGGTGATGCACCAAGCGTCGCCGCTGCTTGTTCTAGTTTGCTGTCGACACTTTCTAAACTGATTCGAATAGAACGCACCATCAAAGGTAGCGCAACGACCCAACAAGCCAATACCGCCCCTTTCCAGTTAAAGGCAAAAGAAATCCCAAACATCTCATATAACCAGCGCCCCAGCACGCCTTGGCGCCCCATAGCGATAAGCAACAAATAACCAATCACAACCGGAGGAAGAACCAAAGGAAGATGTATTGCGCTATCAAGTAGGGTTTTGCCCGGAAAGCATTTTCGCGCCAATAGCCAAGCGAAAAACACGCCAAATGGCAGTAACCAGATCACCGTATAAAAACCCACTTTTAGGCTAAGTATTAGCGCTTGGTGTTCGAGTTCGCTCACGGTTTCTCCAACGTTGTAAAGCCATGCTTTTGAAATATGGCAGTGGCTTCTTGGCCCATAAGATAATTGAAAAATGCCTTAGCGGATTCGGATTGACTGATCAATCCAGCAGGATAAGTAATGGGATCATAAAGCGCTTGCTCAGGTGTCACTAGTATCTTCACTTTCTGCGACATTCGCGCATCGGTTTGGTAAACGACGCCAAGCTTTGCTTCATCTCGCTCTACTAACGCCAGGGCCAAACGAACGTTTTTACTCGGCGCCACATGGCTCGACACTACATTCCACACATCGGCATTTTGCAACATTTGCTTGGCGTACATACCAGCAGGTACGGAGTTGGTATCTCCTAGGGCGAGCCAATTGCCTGTGAGTAGTCTCTGCCACTGTGCTTTGGATGAAACATCAAGAGTTATACTGTTGTTTTTATTGGTAATAACAACCAAATTATTGGACAGCAAATTAGTGACACTGTCGCTTTTGATAACCCCATGTTGAACTAGATAGTCCATCCATTGGCTATTGGCAGAGATAAAAATGTCGCCCGGTGCACCGCTGAGCAACTGCCTTGAGAGGGATGAGGAGCCACCGTAAATTGCCTGTACTTTTTGATGACTCTGACGTTCGTAACTCTCAATGACATCATTGATGGCATTCGTCAGTGACGATGCGGCATAAACGCGCGTTGTTTGTTGAGCACTTACCACAGGCGCTAGCAGTAGCAGCAGTAAACTCAGCCATTTTTTCATCATACTTCGCTCTCTATATGCCCAATAGACTCAGATCCAAATGTTCTTCAATGGCATCAGCGATCCGGTCTATCGCCTGCTCCTTTAGTTGTTCGTGATTCTGTGCCTTGATTTGCACACCATTGACCCACTCACAAATCAGCTCTAATGCGGCTTCAGAGTCTAAGAAACCATGTAAATAACTGCCCATGATCTGCCCGCATTCGCTTAGGGCGCCTTCAAGTTGGCCATCATCTTTGGTGATCGGTTGATGTTCATTCACTTGCGAGCGCCCAACGTGAATCTCATAGCCTGACACGTTAACGTGTTTTCCGTTTAGTGATAACTGCCCTTTAGTGTTAATCAAACACTTATCTTGGGTTAGTTCTGTGCGTGTTTTTAAGAGGCCTAGCCCGACACTTTCACCGGGTTCACCTTCAACGCCAAACGGATCGCTAATCGACTCCCCTAACATTTGGTAGCCACCACAGATCCCTAGCACTTTACCACCGAAGCGCAAATGTCTCAGAATATCCTTGTCCCATCCTTGTTCTCGAAGGTATTTAAGGTCATCGCGCACTGATTTGGAACCAGGCAAAATGATCAAATCTGCGCGCTCTAATCGCTCTCCTTTACCTACGTAACGCAAGTCAATTTGGGGATGCAGTCTGAGCACATCGAAATCCGTATGATTACTAATCCTCGTCAGCACCGGAACCACGACTTTTAGCTTAACCTCTCCCGACAACTCTTGTTGTGAGGTAATCGCATCTTCGGCCTCGAGGTTCAACCCATGAAGAAATGGTAGAACGCCAATGACGGGCTTACCTGTTTTCTCTTCGAGCCAATCAAGGCCCGATTCAAGCAACTTAATGTCACCGCGAAAACGGTTTATAACGAATCCCTTCACTCGCGCTTGTTCAGATGGCGAGAGCAATGCCAATGTGCCATAAAGGTGGGCGAAAACGCCTCCACGATCGATATCAGCGACGATAATCACTGGGACATCGGCTTCTTCTGCAAAACCCATGTTGGCAATATCATTCTGACGCAAATTGATTTCGGCAGGGCTGCCGGCTCCTTCGATCATGATGGCTTGATATTCATCTTTTAAACGAGCGAAGGAGTCCATTACCGTATCCATCGCCACTTTTTTGTAATTGTGGAAGCCATAGGCATCCATATTGGTTAATGCCTTACCTTGCAAAATGATCTGAGCACCAGTATCGCTGTTGGGTTTGATCAAAACAGGATTCATGTGGACACTCGGTTCAATGCGACATGCTTGCGCTTGAACCGCCTGAGCTCGACCTATTTCACCACCTTCTTTCGTCACCGCACTATTGAGGGCCATATTTTGTGGTTTGAAAGGAGCAACGTTTACGCCTTTACGAGCCAATACGCGGCAGAGACCTGCCACCAATACGCTTTTTCCCGCATCAGAGGTAGTGCCTTGCACCATGAGCGTGGTTACTTTTGCTTCCATTTTTTATCGTCGCTATTCAAGGGAGGCCTATTTTAGCCTTTTTTGACACTTTAGAAAATGAATCCAATATGAATCAAGCGCTAAGCAACCATTCAAATCCGTTTTGTTCTAATACCCCTATCGAAACAACCTCGGTTAAACATAGGAAAAGAACATGAACAAAACACTTATTATCGCAATCGCTGCTTTGACAACCACACCAGCCATCGCGCTCGCCAACAACTCTTCAACAGCACAAGGTATCAGTTTTGATGGTCCGGTGAATGTATCGGTCGTATCCGAACTACTGAAAGATTCAAATATGTTTACGGAGAAAGATGTCGTCGTTGAAGGCACTTTGGTCCGCCAGCTCAATAAAGATACCTATATTTTCACCGATGGCAGCGCCGAGATTCAAGTAGAGCTCGATGACGATATTCGTTTTACGCAAACCATTAACAGCAATACGCGCCTGCGCTTATTTGGTGAGTTTGAAGGCGGCAATACCCCAGAAATTGAAGTCGATAGTTTGACGCTGCTTTAACATACGAAATAGCCAGAGTGGTACGAGTACGATCGCTTTTCGCTTAATACACTCATTTATACCCTTCCTACTTGAAGCTGCAGCGGTGTTGGCTACGCACGTTCACCCCAATCACATAGTCTGTCTATGTTCACGGGGATGACCTCACTTGCCGCCTACCTGCAACTCCAAGTAGTTTGGGTATACGTCATATTATTTTTAAGTTTGGCCTGCTATTTGCAGGCTTTTTTTGTAAAATACGGGCGTTAATTTTTTGGCTTTGGAGATCTCATGCTAGGTAAAGCTCTCAAAACAACCTTGTTGGGTGTATGTACTTTGCTCCCAATAACAGCAAGTGCAAACAACTTCAACTACAACATGTTTGAGGTGCGAATGGGGTCAAGCCCAGGCACTTTCGGTGCGGAGTTCAACACTTACTTCACGGAAAATACACACTTTATCGGACGCTTCGACAGTGAATTTAGTGGGGACTGGGATCTTGCTGGTGGTATTGGTTTTAATGGTCCTATGGGGCAGTTTGCCGATATTTACGGCCAAATGCTGATTCACAACATTAAAAACAAATCGAGCGATAAAATTGGTGATGAATGGAAAACCGAAGTCAATATTGGTGCTCGTGTTTGGTTGATGCAAAATGTCGAAGTTCATGGACGATTGGGGCAATTGATCTCCAATGACAGCAGCAACTCTATTGTAGGTATCGGCGCCCGATTCCATTCAACTCAACAACTTTCTATCGGGGCAGACCTTCGTAATAACGGCACTTATGGACATCAGATCCTAATGTCGGTCAACTTTATGTTCTAACTCCCTAGCTTCTTGTTTCTTCTAGTCTCTTTTTAGAAGCCACACACAACAAGCGTTGAACAAAAACAAAGGGCCAAATTGGCCCTTTGTTCGTAGTAGTTATCGTGTTCGCTTTTCGTTACTTCGTTGTCGGCTTATCTTGCACGTATTTCTGTGAAACATCGACAATTGCAACGTCTTTGAAGAAGCTACGCCCTAACAATACAGGGAAAGTTAAATGCGTTCTGTCAGTTAGCGTGAACTCGGTTTTTTCTTTGAGATCGCCAATTTGAATCCAAGCTAGAACGACAGCGCGCTTTTGCGTTCCTTCCGCACTGGATTGGCGAATGTGAACCCAACGCTCAACAGGTAACGCTATTTCGTTACTGTTGATGCCATCATGCTCGATTTTGAACTTAACCCAATCTTTGCCATCACGTTCAAACTCAACCAAATCAACCGCACTAATGGATGAAGTTGTTGCTCCAGTATCAATTCGAGACTTAAACACCTCATTTAACCCCGGAACATATACCCACTCTTCTTCACCAAGGATCAACTTTCCATCGGATGTTTTGTGGGCTTTAAGCTCGAGCACTGGTCGATCTGGCTTGGGTTGAGGTTTTGTCTGCTTTACTGGTTCTTCTTTAATTTCCGACTTATTTTCTGCTGAAGAATCTACCGTTGCGGGTGTCACTGCACAAGCAGTTAAGCCGCCGCTAAGTAGTAATGGCAAAATAAGTTTCAAATTCTTCATCCAATCACCTGCATTAACGTTGTGAGACTTTGACTATCGCGTCTGCCACGTATGGAATGTGAGCTTCTGTAAGACCAGCGATGTTAATTCGCCCGTCACCTACACCATAAATTCCATATTCATCTCGTAGCGTTCCCATTTGCTCAGGTGTAAAGCCTAGCACAGTAAACATACCCTTGTGGCTTTCAATGAAGTCGAATTGTGACGTATTGTGTTGATTTCTCAATTCATTACATAAAGTTTGACGCAGGTTTAACAAACGTTGCTGCATTTCACACAACTCTTGCTTCCAAGTGGTTGTAAGTTCGACATTTTGTAGGATTGTTTTGACCAATGCAGCACCGTGGTCAGGCGGCATGGTGTACGTTGAGCGCGCTAGTGTCAGCAACTTACCTTTCGCGTTAGATGACTCTTTTGCGTTTTTGCCAATCACAATTGCCGCGCCAGTACGTTCACGATAAAGGCCAAAATTCTTCGAACATGAAGTGGTAATCAGCATTTCTTCAACACGGTCAGCCATGAACTGCAGACCTTTTGCATCTTCTTCCAGGCCATCACCAAAGCCTTGGTAGGCAATATCAACAAATGGAGTGAAACCATTCTTCACTGCTAAATCGGTGATGGCTTGCCAAGCAGAAAAATCGATGTCTGCACCCGTTGGGTTGTGACAACAACCATGAAGCAGTACGACATCCTTTGGACCGGCAGTAGCAAGATCATCTAACATCTGGCCGATGTCGACTTGCTTGGTTTCTGGGCTGAAGTAGCGGTAATAACGCACTTTCAACCCTGCAGCTTCCATCACAGGCTTATGGTTCACATAACTAGGGTTAGAGATCCAAACGGTGGTGTCTGGTTGCGCTACTTTCATCAAATCTCCAAGCATACGCAGTGCGCCACTGGCTCCCGGTGTTTGAATCGCACTCACTCGGTCAAGTACGGAAGTGCCCGCAAGCAATAAATTCACCATCGATTGGTTAAACTCTTCACATCCTGCAAGGCCGACGTACGACTTGGTTGTCTGTGTATCAGCAACGATTTTTTGCGCTTGGGACACCGCACGCATGATTGGCGTTTCGCCTTTGTTGTTTTTGTATACGCCAATGCCAAGGTCTACTTTTTGGTCACGGGGATCGTTACGAAAAGCAACGGTAAGAGAAAGAATAGGATCTAAAGCTGGTGTTGGTAATTGAGAGAACATGAAAGTCACAACCCTTTGAAATTCAAGTTACGGAGTTATCTCCAGATAGTGCGATAAAACTTAACATCAAAGCGTCTAACTTCGAAACATATTTTTTCTGACGACGGTAATTAAAGAATAAAACGCTATCAGCAAGCGCACCTTTGTCATCTAGGCACTCACCGGTAGCGTTTTATTCCGTGTCGAACTCTCTCCCTGCAGAAGGCGTCTCTAAAAACGGAATTTCGACATTTCCTGGCTCAAACCAACTAACATAGACTGCATTGCAGAACTTAAGCGCTGATTCTGCGCTTCATACACGATTTAGAAACTAGAGCTTAAAGCAATGAATGATTTGATTCGCGCTTCCCCGCCATTCCAAGCTTGGGTCCGCTTTGTCTTGCTCAAACTTACCGTCTATCAATGTGTCGATGTATGGCAGTATTTGTCGTTGAGCTTCGTCAAGCTCATCAAGCGTGTATCCCGTCCAAACCCAGATGTCTTTCTCCGGGCATTCCTGTTTGACGCGCTTTACCAAACGCAAAATATCGGCCACATTTGCTGGATGCAATGGATCCCCGCCAGAGAGCGATAAACCACGGCGTTTGATACGAGTGTCATTAAGATCCGCAATGATTTTATCTTCCGCTTCTTGCGTAAACGGCACACCAGAATCTAAACGCTGCGTCGATTGATTGTAGCAACCACGACATTGATGAACACAGCCTGAAACAAACAGCGTGCATCGCGTACCTGGTCCATTAACCACATCGACGGGATAATACTGGTGATAATTCATATTGACCTCTGGAAAAAATGAACCAACCGGATGGGGTTGGCTCATTGAATAACGGATGAAACCTAATGCGTTATTTACAGGTGTTTTACGCGACGTTTCACTTCTTCTTGTTTACCAAAGTTAAATGGGCGCGCATCTGGACTGCCTAAGTAACCGCAAACGCGACGAGTGACCGATACCTTGGATGAGTCATGATTGCCACATTTCGGACAGGTAAACCCTTTGCTCGTACAATCAAACTCTCCGGTATAACCACACTCATAGCATTCATCAATCGGTGTATTGGTACCGTAGTAAGGCACTTTGCTGTAACTGTAATCCCACACATTTTCTAACGCTTCGACGTTCTTTTGCATGTTAGGGAATTCACCATAACAGATAAAACCACCACTCGAAATTTCAGGGTACGGCATCTCAAAGTCGATCTTGTCGTATGGGTTTACTTTCTTTTCAACATCCAAATGGAAGCTGTTGGTGTAGTAACCTTTGTCTGTCACGCCTTCAATCACACCAAATTCTTTGGTGTCGATTCGGCAGAAGCGGCTACAGAGGTTCTCACTTGGCGTGCCGTACAAGCTAAAGCCATAACCCGTTTCTTCCGTCCACGCTTCGACAGCGCTCTTCATGCGTTTAACAATGTTCAACGCTTTTTCACGCAGTTCATTGTCATCGTAAACATGAGTTTGATTACCAAACAGCGCGTTAATGGTTTCATGGATACCGATGTAACCTAACGAAATAGACGAACGCCCATGCTTGAAGATATCTGCGATAGGTTGATCGGCTTTCAGACGCACACCACAAGCCCCTTCCATGTATAGAATTGGTGCTACGCGAGCTTTAACATTCTCTAAACGGCTAATGCGCGTTTCGAGCGCTCGACGAGCTAGCTTCAGTTTTTCATCCAATAGCGCATAGAACTTCTCTTCATCGCCATCTGCTTTTAGTGCAATTCTTGGCAAGTTCAGGCTTACCACACCAAGGTTGTTACGACCTTCGTGAATCAGTTCCCCATTCTCCTCGTAGGTGCCTAGGAAGCTACGGCAGCCCATTGGCGTTTTGAATGATCCGGTGATCTCAACCACTTTGTCGTAGTTCAAGATATCTGGGTACATACGCTTAGAAGCACACTCTAACGCCAGTTGTTTGATGTCGTAGTTTGGATCGGTTGGTTTATGATTCAGACCATCTTTAATGGCGAATACCAGTTTCGGGAACACCGCTGTTTTGCGGTTTTTGCCTAGACCCGCAATACGGTTTTTCAAAATGGATTGTTGAATCAATTTCGATGCCCAACTTGTACCCAAACCAAAACCAAACGTCACAAATGGTGTTTGCCCATTTGCAGTGTGCAGCGTATTCACTTCATACTCCAAAGATTGGAATGCGTCGTAACACTCTTTCTCAGTTCGTGCGATGGCAAAACCTTCTGGATTATGGATATCCCACTCTTGGGCAATTTTTAAGTGCTTTTCGTAACTCGCGTTAACATACGGCTCAAGGATCTCATCAATGCGATTGATGGTGGTACCACCATAAATGTGGCTCGCCACTTGCGCGATAATTTGCGCAGTCACCGCAGTTGCGGTTGAAATTGACTTAGGCGTGTCAATTTCCGCATTACCCATTTTAAAGCCGTGAGTCAGCATGCCTTTCAGGTCAATCAGCATGCAGTTAAACATTGGGAAAAACGGCGCGTAATCGAGATCGTGATAGTGAATATCACCTTCATCATGCGCTTGAACCACATCACGTGGCAAAATGTGCGTTTTCGCGTAGTGTTTAGCCACAATGCCAGCAAGCAAATCACGTTGAGTTGGGATCACTTTGCCATCTTTATTGGCATTTTCGTTGATTAAGTCAACGTTGCTTTCTTCGATTAAGCCTTCAATTTCGCGTGTTAAGGTGCTTTGTTTCTCACGTGCAATATCGCGGTCATGACGATATTCAATGTACGCACGAGCTAAAGACTTGTATGGACCTTGCATCAACTCGTTTTCAACGCGGGTTTGGATTTCGTGGATATGAACTTCATCGTGATCTTTTAGCTGTAGCTCAACTGCCAGCGCCACATTGAGCGCATAAATAGCAATTTCTTTATCAACGTTTTCCGCGGCGGCTTCAACTGCTGCCTGAATGCGATCCCTGCTAAACGGAGCCCTTGAGCCATCACGCTTGATTACGATTGGTTTCACTTTATTCTCCTTACCCTAAGCATACTCACAGAGTTATCCACAAACACACTATATAGGGTTATTTTTTATCCGACTGGCACTATATATTGTGGCGTATTAAACGAAAAGCACTAGGCAAAAGTATTGATTTCGATCAACAAAATAAGATGATGGATTAAGATCAAATCGATCTTATTGGCTGAGATCTCAGATATAAAGAAAACCATGAAAATTGCAAAAATGTGGCGATTTCTACTTGAAATTTTTGAAGGTCTTGTATGATAAAGGCTGCCTAAAAACACAGGGAATATTTACTTATGCTGAAGCACGCGCTTGGTCTCTTTTTCACCGGCTTGGTTTATTTACTCTTGCCAACGCCCCTTTTGGCCGCTCAACCAATCACGTTCACCAGTTGGAACATGGAATGGCTTTCGTCCACAGCTTCAGCACGAGTCAAAGAAAGTCACCGTAATGACGAGGATTTTGCCAAATTGGCAATGTACTTCCAAAAAACCAACAGCGATGTTTTGGCCTTTCAGGAGGTCAATGACTTGGCCGCGATTAAAAAAGTCGTCGGAACCAACTATCAGATCCTGTTTTCGGATCGCTCTAATCCGCGCTATCAGCGTTTTCAATTCGATGACATCAATCAATACACAGGATTTGCCATCAAGAAAGGCATTCCTTTTCGCGACGTCGGTGACATCCAACTCAACAAAGGCAACAGTAAGCTGCGCTTTGCCTCATACGTCATTATTGGTAACGCTTCAAATGAGGTGCATGTGTTAAACGTTCACCTCAAGGCGGGGTGTAGCGGAGCGTATAAAGGCAATGATGCTTGTCGAACACTCCGACTTGAAAGCCAAGCACTTGGCCAATGGATTAGCCAAAGGCATAACAACAAGCAAACCTATCTTGTGCTTGGAGACTTCAACCATAACCTTGCTTATCGTAATGACTGGCTGATGAATGAACTCACCAGTGCCGGCAAAATTCATTTGTTGACGGAAGACACCAAAGCAAACTGTAAGGTTCGCTCCAAAAAACACCCCAATAAGGTTCATTCTTTTCGTTCACTTATTGACCACATCATCATCAGCGAAGGTTTAAGTGCCTCACAAGGAGAGCAGAGGTTGTTTACCAGCAACGATGTGTTGGAGTATCAATTGAGCGATCACTGCCCGGTCTCAACCACAGTGACCTTACCTTAACGCATCGTCATGATAAGCAAGAGAAAGAAATAGAGAAAAATTTAGAGTTAAAGAAATTAGAAATAAAGAAATTTAAAATATAGATACGAGCCCCTACGTCGGGGCTCTTGTTAATTGGTTACTTAGGTCTGTTGCACTTCAATGGTGAGATTTGTTCGCACGCCAATGCCTAGACAAAGCGCTTTTTCATTGCCGCGTAATAGAGCACAGGAATCACTATCAAGGTAAGAATCGTCGAGACGAAGATACCAAAGATTAAGCTGATTGCCAGACCATTAAAAATGGGATCATCAAGGATAAACACTGCTCCAATCATCGCAGCCAACGCGGTAAGCATAATCGGTTTTGCCCTAACCGCTGCTGATTGCATTACCGCTTCCGCAAACTCAACCCCTTCTTCCACTTGCTGGTTAATAAAATCCACCAGCAAAATGGAATTTCGCACGATAATCCCTGCAAGCGCAATCATGCCGATCATCGAGGTTGCGGTAAATTGCGCGCCCAACAAAGCATGCCCTGGCATCACACCAATAATGGTCAGTGGAATGGGTGCCATGATGATCAATGGCACTAAATAGGATTTAAACTGCGCCACCACCAGCAAGTAGATAAGCACCATGCCCACAGCGTAAGCGATCCCCATATCACGGAACGTTTCATAAGTGATGGTCCACTCGCCATCCCACATGATGGAAATCCCCTGAAGGCCATCTGGCTGATGAATGAAGTATTGCTCTAGCGGCATACGCTCAGACAAGGTTCCTGATAAAGCCGCCATACCGTAGAGCGGACTGTCCGTTTCCCCAGTCATATCCGCCACCACCATGACCATAGGCACAAGGTTTTTGTGCACAATATAGTCTTCCATCTTAGTTTGACGAATGCTCACGAGCTCAGACAATGGGTATCGGTTGCCCGTTTGACTGACGACCTGCATGTTTAACACTTGCTCCAGGCGCACTTTCGCACTTTCATTTGCTTGAATCATCACGGGGATTGGATACTTGCTGTGTTCAGCGTGCAAATAAGTGACTGGCTTACCACCCACTGCCGTCGCCAAAGCATCAACGATGTCACTGTAGGGCACCATTAGATTGGCTGATTTACTTCGGTCGATCACCACTTGCCATTTTTGGTGAATCTCAGGCAAGTACATATCGACATCGACGATATCTTGCGTTTCTCTGAAAATGTCTCTGACTTGGCGCGCTGCCTCGGCGCGCAATTCGGCGGTAGGCGCATACACCTCAGCCAAAATTGGCGACCAAACGGGTGGCCCCGGCGGTACTTCCACTACTTTGACTTTGCCGCCAAACTGGCTGGCAATCTGGTTAAGCATCGGGCGTACCGAACTGGCAATCTCGTGGCTGTCTCTCTCTCGCTCACGACGATCCAACAAATTCACTTGGATATCCCCCTGATGAGCTTGATTGCGTAAGAAGTAGTGGCGAACCAAACCGTTAAAGTTGATTGGCGCAGCGCTACCGACGTAAATCTGATAGTCACTCACCTCTGGCACTTCGTTAAGCGATTGTGCCATTTCAAAAAGCACTCTCTGAGTCTTTTCAAGTGAACTCCCTTCTGGCATGTCGAGCACCACTTGGAACTCAGACTTATTGTCAAAAGGCAGCATTTTCAACACCACCGCCTGCATCACTGGCAACGCCACCGATGCAGCAATTAGCCCAACAATACCGAGTAATAACAAGAAGCGATTGCGCCCTTGCGATCTGGCGGTAATAAACGGCGACATGATTTTATGGAAGATAGAATCGGCTTTGTGTGACTCTTCGTGTTGTCCTGACTTTAGCAACTTACCCGACAGCCAAGGAGAAACCACAAAAGCCACGGCTAACGAAATGAGCATCCCCATTGAAGCATTAATCGGAATTGGGCTCATGTAGGGCCCCATTAGGCCAGAAACGAACGCCATCGGCAGCAACGCAGCGATAACTGTTAGTGTTGCCAGTATCGTTGGCCCACCCACTTCGTCCACTGCTACAGGGATTAGCTCTGCCAGTTTTTTCTTACCCATCGACATATGACGGTGAATATTTTCAACCACCACAATGGCGTCATCCACAAGAATGCCGATGGAGAAGATCAGGGCAAATAAAGAGACGCGATTGAGTGTAAATCCCCAAGCCCAAGAGGCAAAGAGAGTGATCATTAAGGTCACAACGATGGCAATACCCACAACCAGAGCCTCACGCCACCCCATCGTCAGCAGCACCAACAACACCACGGCCGTAGTTGCAAAAGCGAGTTTGCCTATCAGCGTGTTGCTTTTATCCGCTGCGGTTTTTCCGTAATCACGTGTGATGGCGATATCAACGTCATGCGGAATCAACTGATTTTTTAAGACCTCTAGGCGATCTTCTATCGTTTGCGCGACATCAACCGCATTCTCACCGCCCTTTTTCGCGATCGCCAAAGTCACGGCTGGGTAAAGGCCCTGCTTATCACTGGCCCACACATTTTGCGTTGGCGTGTTTACCCCAAGTTCAACATCAGCAATATCCGAGAAATAGACTGGCGCACCATTCGCCACACCCACCACCAGTTGCTTGATCTGGTCAACATGAGTGAGAAACTCACCAATCTGTAACGGTACTTGCTGATTATCATGAGTTAAACTCAACATCGATGAGCGGCGATTCGCTGATGGCAACACTTGGTTTAGTTGACTAATACTAATGCCGTAAGCGTTCATTTTTACAGGGTCTAGACGCACATCCACAATAGTGGAATGCGCGCCCACAGTGTAGATATCGCGAGTTCCGTCAATTCTTTTCAACTCTGTTTCAAGCCCGTGAGCAATTTGCGTGAGTTGTTGGCCAGTATAATGCCCTGATTTATCAGACAAGGTCACAGTGACAATGGGCACATCCTCGATGCCGCGAGGTTTTATCACGGGCTCGCCGACACCAACACCTTGTGGCATCCAGTCTTTGTTTGAATAGAGTTTGTTGTAGATGCGCACAACGGCATCATTACGCGTGACCCCAACATCAAAGATCGCCACGATCATCGCACCATCAGGCTGAGAAAAGGAGTAGATCTTATCGATGCCTTGAATTTCAGAGATCACCTGCTCTACAGGCGTCGTCACCAAACTGGCCACTTCTTGAGGAGATGCGCCCGGAAACGGGATATACACGTCAGCAAAAGTCACATCTATTTGTGGTTCTTCCTCTTTGGGTGTAACGATTACAGCAAATAACCCCATCAATAGCCCCACCAAAGCGAGCAAAGGTGTCATGGCTGAATGTTGAAAGGCCGCGGCAATGCGACCCGAAATTCCGAGTCGTGTATCCATACTATTCACCTTTGACGTTGATGAGATCCGTGGTAATTCGATCACCGATTTCTAGGCCGGAAAGCACTTCATAGCTATCCTCAAACTCTTGTCCTAAACGAATCGGATTCAAGATGGGTTTATTGTTGTCATCAAGCCGATAGACCACACTCAGTTCTGCGCGACGGATCACCGCTTGCTTAGGCACTAACAAGAGGGCTCTTTGCCCATAAGTAAAACGAGTTTTAACCCAAGAGCCAGGAACGAAATTTGCCTGATTTTCCGGTAGGTTTAAGCGAATTGGAAAGCTATGAGAAGCCGAGTCTGCGTATTGGAAAAGATTGAAAGAGCGCGGTGAAACCTGTTCACCAGCCCCGTTATCAATCACAAACTGAGTCGGTTCTTTAACATAAGCGCGATAATTCTGCGGGATCTGCGTTTCGACACGCAGTTGTTGTAACGAGAACCCACTGAGTAAAGGCATGCCCGGAGCCACCGTTTCACCTAACTCAACAAAGCGCTTAGTCACGACGCCATCATAAGGAGCAGTGACACTTGTGTAACCGAGAGATTCTTTCGCTTGCGCAACGGCGGCTTCTGCAGATTTGACCGCAGCCGCACTACTTCTGGCACGAGATTCCGCTGCATCCATTTGATCTTGGGAGATGGCGCCTTTTGGCATCAACTGGCGAAAGCGCTTTACTTGAGCTTGAGCTTCCGTATTTTGCGCTTTGGCACTCGCCAACTGAGCTAAAGCAGAATCAAGCGCCGCCGACTGCTGCACCGCACTGATTTCCAGCAACACCGTACCTTGCTTGACGAAGTCGTTTACATCCACATTTAACGCCACGACTGTACCCGACGTTTGCGCTGCGACAGTACCTTGATTGACGGGCTGGACAACGCCATCAAAGACAACGAATTGCTCGACAGTCTTCAGTTCAGTGATGTAGGTTTCGGCGTGCGCCATCGCAGGCACAGCAGAAAGCAATCCCATTGCGAGTGCTGAGTGTTTAAACCATTGCATAGATAATCTCCCTTGATCTTTACTCCAGCATAGTCTTGTTATGCAAGTTCTGTTTTGACTTCTCGCGCATTTTTTAAACAAATCAGTAAGTTGGTAACACCTAATCCGACCATCATGGCGGCAAAGAAAAGCACAATTTGAATGTTACCAAGCCCCAAACTTGCCACAGCAGGGCCAGGGCAAATTCCAGCCAAGCCCCAACCAATACCAAAGATCGTTGCGCCCGCGACCAAACGTTTATCGATAGTTTGCTGACTGGCTAAGCAAAATGCCTCGGCATTGAGCGGTTTCTGTTGTTTGCGTATTAGCAAGAAGTAACCTGGCATGAACACCGCCAATGCACCGCCCATCACAAACATGAGGCTTGGGTCCCATTGACCTGCGATATCGAGAAAACCAATCACTTTATTGGGGTCCGTCATGCCTGAAATCGCCATCCCCAAACCAAACAAAATACCCGCCATCAATGACGTCAATCGAAAGACAAAATTATTCATTTTATTCATGCCCTAGCTTAAGAAATCCAGTGAAGTCGAACAAAAACCGTCATGGCAGCTACCGCCATAAAAATCGCCGTTGCGACGATAGAGCGTTTTGATAAACGGCCAATGCCACAGATCCCGTGACCACTAGTGCATCCATTTCCTAAACGTGTGCCGATGCCCACTAACAACCCAGCTGCAGCGATTAATACGCCTGATGTGGGTAACGCGACCGATGCGCTCGCCGCACCGAAAGTCACGGCCAAAACACCACCACTCACCATGCCGATAACGAACATCAAACGCCACGCAAAATCTCTCGATTTAGGGGTGAGTAATCCCGTCAAAATACCGCTAATCCCTGCCACTTTGCCGTTGACCAACAACATGGTTAAGGCAGAAATGCCAAGTAAAATGCCTCCTGCCAACGACTCCCAAGGTACTACAAACGTCATATCTTCCTCGCAAAATTAGGAACAAAAAATAAACTGTAAACTGCCGATCAGCTTTTCAATTCGGGGATCAGCTAAAGAATAAAAAACTTGCTGAGACGCTTTGCGCGCTTTAACTAAACCATGTTTCCGTAAGACGGTGAGATGCTGTGAAAACGCGGATTGGCTCAAGGTTGAGCTTTGTTGAAGCTCACCAACACCGATTTCACCTTTTGTTAGCTGGCACAACACCATCAATCGCTCAGGATGCGCGACTATTTTTAACAGCTCAGAAACGCTTTCCGCGCTCTCTCTCATCTGCTCTAAATCAATTACTTTGTCATTGCTCATCACAACCACCTCCCCTGCGTTGGTTTAAATCTTACGCAAACACAAACATTAGTCAACTCTAATTTAGATTTATTGTATTTAGATTTATTTTTATTAGACATTTCTAATTTACTTATGTATGGTATGCCTATCAACAACGAAGAGTGCTTGTTATGACGATTGAAAACGGAGTTCGCATTTTGGCCGGTAGCATGGTGTTGCTATCTCTAGTTCTTACCCAATACGTTCACGAAAATTTTGTTTGGTTGACCGTATTTGTAGGCCTGAATTTGATTCAAAGTGCCTTTACGGGCTTTTGCCCAGCCGTCTTTTTCCTTAAAAAGCTCGGCCTTAAGTAATTCGTTTTATTTGACCGAGTTGTCAGAGTTGTTTGCCTTTTCGCTCTACAATTCGGTCCAATCCTAAAATCAGAGGTTGAATATTATGACTAAAATCGTGATCGTTGGTGGCGTCGCAGGTGGTGCTTCAGCAGCAGCTAGAGCACGTCGTTTGAGTGAAGATGCACAGATAATCATGTTTGAACGTGGTCCTTTTGTCTCTTTTGCGAATTGCGGCTTGCCTTACCACATTGGTGGCGATATCAAAGAACGCAGCAAGCTACTTCTGCAAACACCAGAGAGCTTTCTCGCACGATTTAATGTTGACGTACGTGTCATGAACGAGATTACTGCGATCAATCGTCACGAAAAAACGGTCACCGTCAAAAACTTAATCGATGGTAGCGAATACGCTGAAAGTTATGATTTCCTATTATTGAGCCCCGGAGCAGGGCCTGTTGTGCCACCGATTCCTGGTATCGATAACCCTCTTACCCATTCTTTGCGTAACATCCCAGATATGGATCGCATCATTCAAACGATTCAAACCAATAACGTCGAGCATGCCACTGTGGTTGGGGGTGGATTTATCGGCTTAGAAATGATGGAGGCCTTCCATCAATTAGGCATTAAGACCACGTTACTCGAATTGGCAGATCAAGTGATGACACCGGTTGATCGCGAGATGGCCGGTTTTGCGCATGCTGAAATTCGCGCCAAAGGCATCGATTTACGTTTAGGTACTGCTTTAACCAGCGTTGAATACATCGCCAATGATCATGTTGCGAGCGAAAATGCGGGTGAAGATATCCAACATCAGCATATTTCTGGCCATTTAGCGCTGAGCCTGAGTACAGGGGATACGTTAAACACTGATGTTCTGATTATGGCAATTGGTGTCCGTCCAGAAACCAAACTGGCTCAGCAAGCAGGCCTACAAATTGGTGAGCTCGGCGGCATCTACACCAACGACATGATGCAAACCAGTGATCCTTCGATCTATGCCGTTGGCGATGCAGTAGAAGAAAAAGACTTTGTGACAGGAAAACAAACACTTGTTCCCCTAGCTGGCCCGGCAAACCGTCAAGGTCGAATGGCAGCTGACAACATGCTTGGCCGCAGTGAGCGCTACCAAGGTACTCAAGGCACCGCGATTTGTAAGATCTTCGATTTGGCCGTTGCGTCCACAGGTAAAAACGAAAAACAACTCAAACGAGATGGTGTCGAGTACGAAAAAGTCTACGTCCATACCGCAAGCCATGCGAGTTACTATCCAGGCGCTGAAATCGTGTCATTTAAAATGTTGTTTGATCCGAAAACTGGCAAAATTTTTGGTGCGCAAGCCGTCGGAAAAGACGGTGTCGACAAACGTATCGATGTCATGGCCGTCGCTCAACGTGCGGGTATGACGGTTGAGCAACTTCAACATCTTGAACTGACCTATGCGCCTCCTTACGGCAGTGCAAAAGATGTCATCAACCAAGCGGCATTTGTCGCCAACAACTTAATCAAAGGCGACGCAAAAGCGATTCATTTTGATGAGATTGAACACCTGAACGACGACCAACTACTGCTCGATGTGCGCAATCCTAGTGAGCTGCAAGCAGGCGGTTATTTGCCTGGCGCAATGAATATTCCGGTGGACCAACTTCGCCAACGAATGGATGAATTACCAAAAGACAAAGAGATCATCATCTACTGCCAAGTTGGCTTGCGCGGTAACGTCGCCTATCGACAACTGGTGAATAACGGCTATAAAGCCCGCAATTTACTGGGTGGTTATCGAACTTATATGTTCGCTAAATGTTAATTTCATTAGTGCATTAAATAAGGGAAGCATCGCTTCCCTTATTTTTTATTACATTCTTAGTAAGCTCAAAAAATATAACGAAATTTGGTACTTTCGTACGATTGCTATCACTACTTATGTCGACTCTAATACCATCAATAGCCACCAGCATTTAATCGAAGATTTAACACTCCATAAAAAACAACAAGATAGATATCATCACTTTATTTTTTACAAAAAATTGCACTGCGTTCTGTTTATCGCTCTATAATTTTGGAGAAGCGCTTCCAATGATTAGTAGTTTATTTTACAGCTCATAGAGCTAAAAACCACGCTATCATTTTTGGATGGTAAGAGAGTCAATTATGAGACAACGTCAGAACATTAATATTAGAAATGCTCTGCTGTTAGGTATTTTATTTTTAATTTCTATACCTGTCGTAATAGCCGGTGAGAACAATAATCTTACCAAGCAACAACAATATCAATTTTTATATCAAACCACCTTTGGACCAACACCACAAACTCAGCAACAGCTAGATTCTTTGGGCATTACAGCATGGCTTGAATATCAATTTTCACTGCCATTTACCTCACATCAAACCCTGTACTTAACGCCATTCCCGAAAGGAGAACAGGCCAATCGTGAAAACGCTTGGTATCAAATTTCGATACAAGCGGAAGATCAATTACGTCAACGCATGGCTTTTGCTTTAAGCCAAATTGTTGTGGTATCCCGTTATGGCGGGCAATTTGGTTCAAGAGCTCAAGCACTTAGCCAGTATTATGACCAACTGGGTGAGCATGCATTTGGTAATTATCGAGAGTTATTAAAAGAGATCGCCATTAGTCCAGTCATGGGTAGCTATCTATCAATGATGGGCAGTAAAAAAGAAAATGCCTCTACCGGTGCTCTGCCCGACGAAAATTTCGCTCGTGAACTCATGCAATTGTTCACTCTTGGCTTGCATCAGATCAATATGGACGGTTCATTCAAAACCACCAACAGTAAGCGACTCGCCACCTATCATCAGCACGATATTCAGGAGTTGGCGCGCTCGCTAACTGGCTGGTCGAGATCGGACTACAGTTACCTGCTGCCAATGAAGGCCAATGCACGTACGCACGATAGTGGTGAAAAGTTGTTTTTAGGTCACACCATTCCTTCAGGCATGCAACCAGAAGCTGAACTTGATTTAGTGCTGGATATTATCTTTCAGCACCCTAACGTAGCTCCCTTTATATCGAGACTTTTGATTCAGCGGTTTACCACTTCAAACCCGAGTCCCGAGTACATCGAGCGCGTTGCCAATGTGTTTGCCAATAATGGTGCTGGGGTTCGTGGGGATCTCAAAGCGGTGCTTTCCGCCATCCTGACCGATCCGCAAGCCCAAGCCGGTGCGAGCAAAATCAAAGAGCCGATTTTAGTGTTAACACAATTTCACCGTGCCTTTGAGCTCACCCCCACCAGCGACAGGCTTATTAATGCGGTAACCTTTTTGAATGTAGCCAATCAAGGTGGCTTACGTGCGCCTTCCGTATTTAACTTTTATTCGCCAGACTTCGCACCTCAAGGAGAGTTTGAGCAAAATGGTTTAGTCGCGCCAGAGTTTGAGCTTCTAGATTGGAACGTCTACACCCAAGTCGTGAACTACATGTACTACGCCATTAAGAGTAACAACGATCCAACCATGAACATGAACCTAGCTCCTTATTACGAGCGTTTGGATCAGCATCAAGCTTTAGTCGATCTTATTAATGAGCGTTTATTTGGTGATGCAATGTCAGATGCCCTAGAAAGCCTATTGCTGAACACGCTAAATGACTATCCAGAAAGCTATGTCGCCAAGACCAAACTTTCACAGATTCTATTCCTCGCCCTATCGAGCGAAGAATTCTTTATCCAAAAGTGAGGATAAGAAAATGAAACTTTCACGCAGACATTTTTTACACGCTTCAGCAACGCTTAGTTTTGCTGGCACTTTTGGCTTTTCACTCCCGGCTCATGCTGGGTCGGATTTCAAAGCATTGGTTTGTATCTACCTTGCTGGTGGCAATGATGCGATTAATACCGTATTAGCGAAAGACAACGAGCACTACCTGCAATATAAAAATGTTCGTGGCAACCTTGCGCTAAGCCAATCACAGATCATTCCTCTGTCGCTCAAAGCGCAAGACAACCAAGGCAAACCCGTCACATTGGGATTGCATCCTGCGATGAGTAAGCTTGCTAGCGTGTTTAACCAAGGTGACGCCAATGTGGTGCTTAATTCCGGGATCTTGTGTCAACCCACAACAAAGCAGCAAATTCTCGATGGCACCGCCATGCTGCCAGAGCAACTGTTTTCCCACAATTCGCAATCTGATGAGTGGATGCGAGGTGCCGCCAACTCAGGCATAAACCTGGGTTGGGCAGGCCGATTATTGGACGCGCTGTCTTGCCAAAGCAGTGTGACACCGCTCTACAGTGTACACGGGGACTCGTTGTGGCTACGCGCCTCTGAATATCAGCAAGTGGTGCTTCGTAAAGATCGTGCTGTAGAGTTAAATGGCCTCGCCGATTCTGGGCTTAGCGATCTTTATGACGAGATGCTGGCTTTTGAGAGTGAGTCACCGTTCCAACGTCAGTTCCGCCGTATGGTCAATCACTCACGAGCGGTGAGCCATACTTTAAGCCAAACGCTCGACTCAGTGCCCGATAACCCGATGTTTACTTCGTCTGATCTCGGTAAGCAGCTCAATACTGTGTTTAAGCTTATCAGCCAACATCAAGCATTAGGACAAAGTCGCCAAATCTACTTTGTAAAACAAACTGGCTACGATGTGCACGACACTCAGTTGACTCAGCACCCAGCTCTATTGGAAGACCTTAGCGACAATATGTACGCTCTGCACCAGGCATTGGGGGAACATCAAATGAGTGACAGCGTCACCACATTTACTATGTCAGATTTTGGGCGTCGCATGGCGAGCAATGGTAACGGAACCGATCATGGTTGGGGAGGACACCAAATCATTATGGGGAAAGGTGTACTCAGTGAAAATGCCATTGGCCACTGGCCAACGTTGAAAATTGATGGCGAGGATGATTATTCGAAAGGTCGCTTAATTCCGCGCATCGCTGCCGATCAGGTGCATGGGACGTTGGCAAAATGGATGGGGGTTCACGATGAGCAACTGATGCGTTATGTCCTTCCTAATCTCGCTAATTTTCCAGACGGTGATCTCGGTTTTTTATAAAGCACGACTATTTATAGAGAATAAAAATAGGGAACCAAAATGGTTCCCTATTTGTTTTTTAATCAGAGAGTTACTTATCTCTGCGAGCGTTACATAGCTCAATCGCGTTTTTCAATAGCTCTAGTGCACTCTTGTCGCACTCAGGCAAGACAGCATCACTTTCACTGATTGCCTCGACGCGTTGGCCCCATTTCACTAAGCCAGCACCCCACGTCAAACCCGCACCAAATGCTGCTAACAAAATGTTGTCACCCGCTTTGATGTAACCTTGTTCTACCGCTTCACACAATGCGATAGGCACAGTGGCCGCAGAGGTGTTGCCATATTTCTGAATGTTCACAAACGCTTTGCTTTGATCAATACCAGAAAGGTCACACAAGGTTTGAATAATACGGATGTTCGCTTGGTGTGGGATCACCACATTAATGTCATCTTTGCTCATCCCTGCGTGTGCAAGAACATGAGCCGCTGCGCTTCCCATGCCTTTTACCGCACGTTTGAAGATTTCCTTACCGACAAAGTTGAAATCCCAGTAACCGTTGTCTGCAGCAAAACGATCCATAGAAGTACCAAACTTAGGCACAGAAAGAATGTCACGGCCTTGTGCATCACAACCAATTTTGGCGTTTTGCAAGCCAACCGCTTCTTCAGTGCGAGACAGCACCACGGCACCAGCACCATCGCCAAACAATACCGCGGTATCGCGCATTGCCCAGTCAATGTAAAACGACAGTCTTTCTGCACCAATAATCAATGCATGACGGTATGCGCCAGATTGGATTAAACGCGTGCCTGTTTCCAAACCGTACACGAAGCCTGTACATGCCGCGTTAAGATCAAACGCCGCGGCCGCTTCAATTTCAAGGTTCTTTTGCACCATTGATGCAATGTTAGGGATCAGAGAATCTGGCGAGCAAGTCGCAACAATAATTAAATCGATATCTTGAGCCGTAATGCCTGCACGCGCTAACGCCTGTTTTGCTGCTACGGTGGCTAAGTCAGAAGTATTTACATGACTGATACGGCGATTTTCAATACCAGTACGAGTTCGGATCCACTCGTCCGACGTATCAAGGAAGGTACTCAGATCGTCATTTGACAAGACAGCTGGTGGCAAACATTTCCCCCAACCGGTAATTTCCGCGTAATAATTTGTCATCTTAGACCTATTTATTGTTGTTTTGGAATTTAATAACCTGACATCAGGTCATGTGGTATCGGCAAGTATACGCTTTATCGAAGGAGCTGGTAAGTCCAGTTTTGATTCCCTCATTGAACTTGGCACTTGTCACCCATATATATACCTAAACAACTTGCTGTGGCCAGTCAGTGGCAAAAATGGCGCTATGTGCATGGTGAAACGCCTTGCTCTGAAACGAGCCATAGCGACCAATACTGCCTTCACTTCAAGTCAGCAGGATATAAAAAGTTAAATCAGTAAAGGAAGTAAAGTATGTCCACCTTTCATTCACGTTGCCCATCATGTGGTGGTATGAACCGTTTACCCGTCGAGCGTGTATCAGATAACCCGAACTGTGGTAAATGCAAAGCCGATCTCCTCGACGGCGCGCCTATCGAAGGGACCAACGACAATTTCACCCATTTGCTTCAAAGCGATCAACCTGTCGTGGTCGATTTCTGGGCACCTTGGTGCAATCCTTGTGTGGGTTTCGCTCCTGTTTTCCAAGATGTCGCTGCAGAGCGCAAAGGCAAAGTCCGTTTCATTAAGATCAACACCGAAATCGAACCACAACTCGCAGCACAATTCCAAATTCGCAGCATTCCAACCGTGATGGTTTTTAAAAACGGTCAACGTGTGGATGTGATTAACGGTGCCCTCCCTAAAAGCCAGTTCGACCAATGGCTAAATCAAGCGTTAATTAAGTAATCGCAATGCCAGGCGAGCGCTGTTTTCGTCTGGCATGCATTCAAGCTGTCGATATTTTCAACCTAAACATCCAGCCAGTACATCAATAAAATTTCACATCCCTGACGACAAATATCTCTGATTTTACATGTCTGTTTTTTAGTCGCATAGTCGCGCCACTTTCATTAACAATCATGTGAAATTTGGAGATGACAACGCGTGAACCAACACAGTGACAAATCATTCGGTATTGCTATACCAATCATTGCTTTAACGCTCTACTCTATTGCGTCTGGGTATTTGATGAGTTTGATCCCACTGGTCACGAGTGAATATCAGCTTCCTGTTTCATTAGCCAGTTGGCTCGCTAGTGCGTTTTACGCTGGCCTATTATTAGGTTCTGTGTTTTTTGAGCCTTTGGTTCAACGCATCGGCCACAAGTTTGCCTTTGTGAGCTGCCTAGTTATCTTTATTGCCACGATCGTTGTTTTGCCTTTCTTTGCTTCTAGCCCTGTTTGGCTGGCGGCCCGCTTTATCGCAGGCATTGCCGTAGCGGGTATCTTCGTTGTCGTGGAATCATGGCTGCTCGATGGTGACGAGCGCTCGCGTGCCAAACGCTTGAGCTTTTATATGATCTCTCTCTACGGTGGTACGGCGTTTGGGCAAATCGGTATCACCTTCCTTGGTACCCAAGGTTTACTGCCTTTTGCTACTGTTTGCGTGACATTGTCACTGGCCGTCATTACGTTGATCTGTTTTAGAACCACTCAACCAAATAGCGCCGAGTCGGAAAGCCTGTCGTTTAAACAGATCATCAACCTTAACCATGCTGCGGTGATTGGTTGTATTGTTTCCGGCCTCACTTTGGGCGCTATTTACGGTTTGATGCCGCTAGAGCTGGCAAATCGTCATATCTCTCATAGCGAGATCGGCAGCCTAATGGCGCTGGTTATCCTCGGGGGAATGGTGGTTCAACCTACGGTGACATTACTCAGCAAGTGGACGGGTAAAACGCTGCTGATGGCGTTTTATTGCTTAGTGGGTGTCTTTGCCATCGGTATGACTTTGCTTACCAACTCAACGATTGTCCTCGCGGTGTCACTGTTTATTTTGGGCATGGCGGTGTTTGCTTTGTATCCTGTTGCGATTACGCTTGGCTGCCAACAGTTGGACAACAAGTTCATTGTTTCCGCCACTCAAGTGATGCTGTTCAGTTACAGCGTTGGTTCAGTGGTTGGCCCTGCTCTGGCGGGTAGATTCATGACTCAGCCTCATGGCTTGCTTGGCTACCTTTTTGCCATTCTAGTGCCCACAACGATCTACATGCTGTTTGCCGCACTGAAAACACGCAAAGTGGTGTCTCTCGGCGAATAACGCGTTTACTGCTGATTTTTACGAAAGTGAGTTGGCGATATACCAAAGTATTTCTTAAACCTGTGGGTGAAGTTGTAAGGGTCTTTATATCCCAAACGATGAGAAATCATGGTTATCGTCCACTCTTTGTAACGTAAGAGATCGGCTGCCTTTTCCATTCTCAGTTGTATAAGCCGCGTGCGCGGAGAAACACCAAATAATTGCTTAGTCAGGCGATTAAACTGCTCCTCGCTGATAAAACAGCGTGACGCCATATCCGCAACGCTCCATGGCAAATGCAGCTGACTCTCCACCTCATTGAATAATGTTTGCACTCGTGAGAGAGAGGTTGAAATCGTAGGTTCAATGACCAGCAACATCCGTGCAGCTTCACTAACCAACATTCTGCGATAGCTCGGCCTTCCACCTATCTCGCCGTACAACAAACACATTAACGACCAGATTAACTCCGTTTCATGAAAACTGACCACCGTTTGTCCCATACGCTCTATGTGTTGCCACTTTTCCGTTGGTTTAGGTAGCAGCCAAATCATATCCCAATGGCCTAAACGGGGGTTCATTTCAAAACGAAACGGTGTATGGGCAGGCAGAATCGTTAAGCTGTAAGGGGCGATTTCCCACACTCGATCTTTGGTGATCAGCACGCCGCCCCCTTTCAAGGTAAAAAGCAAGGTATGCACGCCAACGCCATAACGCTCAACGTAGTAGCCATCTCTTAGCTCTGCGATACCCGCCATAAAAATCTCGGCGCTTTGCCATTCAGGAATTTCGGTCTGTGTCAGAAAGCGCTCTTTGCATCGATCGGCCAGATAAACCTCATCAATCCACTCTTGCTTGGGCAAATAGCCATCAATGACGGATTCGCACAGGTTTTGTGATTTTTCAAACATGTTAACTCCTCAGCAATCCCGATATATTCCCACCGCAACAGAGGAGAGAAAATGAACGCACTTCACTCAGAGACAAATAATCCAAAAACCTTACCAGAAGGTCTATTGAAAACCATTACCAAGCTGGGTTTCCCCGTTGCCATTCAAAGTGCATTGGTGGCTATCTTGGCTTTAGCCGATGTGCTTATGGTAAGCGACTTTGGTAAAGAAGCAACTGCCGCTGTGGGAATTGCCTCAAAATGGCACTTTATCGCCATCATGATTATGGCGGGTTTAGCGTCAGCCAATGGCACGCTAGTGGCTCAGTATTGGGGCAAAGATGATGCACGAAGTGCAAAAGCGGTGTCTCTCATTGCGCTAAACTTTGGCTTAAAAGTCCTGATCCCGGTGACACTGCTGATCACATTAGGTTCGCAGTTCATTATGATGCTGCAAACCAATGACCAAACTGTTATTGGTCTTGGATCCGTGTATCTGTGGTATGCGTTCCCAGTGCTGTTGTTAACCCACATCGTGATTGTGATTGAATCAAGCATGCGCTCATCCGGCGACACCGTCACCCCACTTATCATCGGTTCATTGACTATTGTGGTTAACATTGCGTTGAACTATTGGTTGATTAAGGGTGGGTTTGGTGTACCCGCGATGGGCGTAGCAGGTGCAGCATTGGCGACCTCGATTTCACGTGCAATCCAAGTCTTTTTGATGCTGACTTTGATGAAATCAAAGCAACATTGGTTGTTAACAACCGAAGCCTCCTCGGAAAGACCTTCTTTATGGCTTTCCTATCGACGATTAGCCCTTCCTGTCACGTTAGGCGCAGTGTTGTGGGGCATTGGTACCATGGCCTACCAAATTATCTTTGGCCACATGGGAACGACTGAACTGGCCGTGTTTAGCATGTTAGGGCCGTTTGAATCTCTTTGCTATGCGATTTTCTTCGGATTGTCCGTTGCCTGCTCTGTGCTGATTGGCCAATCCTTAGGGCGAAATGAGTTCGAACGCGCTCAAGCCATGGCGGCGTACTTTATCAAAGTGGTGTTTATTGTTGGTTTATCCGTTGGTGCGTTCATGCTGTTAAATCGCGAATGGATTCTTGCTGGCCTCAATTTGAATACTGAGGAGTTACGCCCACTTGCTGCACCGGCTGTAATTGTCCTCTGCTGCGGCATTTGGATTCGTATGCTGAACATGACCATCATCAACGGCATCATCCGCGCGGGCGGCGACAACGTCTTCTGTTTGAGAATGGACTTTATCGCCATGTGGATGACAGGTATTCCCCTATGCGCTTTTGCTGCGTTCATCGCAGGCATGGAGTTTAAAGTGGTTTACTCACTGATGTTAGCGGAAGAAGTGGTCAAGCTGGCGCTTTGTTATCGTCGCTACACACAGAAATTCTGGATCAAGAACCTGACTGTGGTGACGACTTGCTAGCCAACCGTTTATGTCGATTTGAACTCTCCGGTGCCGGCTTCTCTGGCACCGCCTTTTTTTCATGCAGTAAGTGCCTCAGGGCCAGTATGGGGTGAACGAGTAACATACGTGGGCCTGCGTAACGCATCACCAAACGCATCTGTTCTTTTTGCGCTTTCTTATAACAGTGAATGGGACACTTATTGCAGGTTGGCTTATTTTCAGCATAGGGGCATCTATCCAAGCGCACCTCAGCGTACTCCATCAACGCGTGGCATTCATCGCACAGCCCTTCGCTTTGGTGATGATCTTTGCAATAAATCTTGATCATCGCAGAGACTGTTTTAAATTCTGTCGCCAGTGCGCCCATCAGCATGTTTGAAGTCATCGTACTTCCAATTCTTATCAATAACATTGTTAATTTTAGGTCTATCCGAGAATTGTTTTCATTTATCTAAATCAAACTCGCTTGTACTTTTCAGCACAAATGATTATTCTCTGCCACCTTTAACGGGGGCAAACATGAACCGCAAAAAGAAAATCAATCAAATCTTAAAATCTAAGCAGAAAAAGCAAAACGCCAAACTGCACAAAAGCAACAAGCCTCGCTATATTTCCAAAGCAGAGCGCGCCAAGCTAGACGAGAGCGAAAAGTTAGACGCAATGGAAAATAGCGCTGATGCAGAGAACTCAGCCGAGGCTGAAACGCTTAACGCAACAGAATAGCAAAACCGCTCAAATTGAGCGGTTTTTCTTTCGTTCTCTTTTTCGTTCGTCCTTTCATTTCTGAGTAACTTTGAACAGGTTTACACCTTAAAGTAACGCAGTTGGTCATTTAAAATTTCAGCTGCGGCGGCCATCGACTGGCTTTCTTGAGCAAGCAACTGAGATGATTGCATCACTTCATTGGCAGCTAAGTGAATACTGGTGACATTTTCCGTCATTTCATTCGCGACCAAGCCTTGTTGCTCAGAGGCTGCTGCAATTTGCGCCACCATATCATTGGATTTCACCAACTCTTCAACCATTAGAGACAACTGCTTTTGTGTTTCAATCGTAATTGTCACACTTTGCTCAACTTTGCTGTTACTGCGCTCCATTGCTTTGACAGTGCGTGCGGTACGTTCGGTCAACTGATCGATGGTTTGCTGTACTTCCGTGGTGGATTGCTGAGTCCGTGAAGCTAAGTTACGCACTTCATCCGCCACCACTGCAAACCCGCGCCCTTGCTCACCAGCACGCGCCGCTTCAATCGCTGCGTTGAGCGCGAGCAAATTTGTCTGCTCAGAGACCTCACGAATTACGCTAACAACGGCACTGATCTCTTGTACGCCAAGTTTCAGCTCCGTCACCAGTTGATCGGCGGCAGAAATTTCCTGAGAGACGTGCGAGATCGTCTCTGCCGTTTTGCTCATCGATTCCCCACTCTGTTCTGCATGCGTCGTCACCACACCCGTCGTATGCGCGGTGTTTTCCGCGTTGTTGGCGACATCAGATATCGTGGTGCTCATCTCTGTCATCGCCGCGGAAAGCAGTTCCAACTGAGCATGCTGACTGCCGACACTGGTTGCCGCTTCTTCACTTGCCTGAGCAATATTTTGTGCCATCGACGCCGATTGTGCGGAAGCTTCATGAGCGGCGATTAAGGTGTACTGCAGTTTCTCCAGCATTCGATCGATTTCATTACTCATCACACCAAGTTCGTCTTTGCGTTTTGCATTCAAACGAACACGAAGATCGCCATCAGCAATTTTATTGGTGTTCTCAATCAATCGATTAAGAGGCAGGACGATGTTGGAAGAAATTACATACCCCATCGCGAGTAGAACAGCCGCCATCAACCCCGCCACCAGTGCCGCCTTAGCCATTTGTAGGTAAAACGCTTCGTGAATATCGGCAACCAAAATGCCCGAGCCAATGATCCAGTTCCATTCAGGCACCAGCGTGACATAAGAGATTTTTTCTTTTAGCTCACCTTGAGGACTTTTCCATTGATAGTCGAGAAAACCTCGCCCTTGCGTGGATGTGACGCTTGCCATCTCTCGCCAATGAAATTTACCCGCGCCATCTTTAAAATCCCGTGCACTCTTCCCATTGAGTTCTGGCTTAACAGGATGCACAACAACCTGAAGTTGCGGCGTGGTGATCCAAAAATAATTATCGCCATCGTAGCGCAACTGATTCACCGCCTCTTTCGCTTGCGCCTGCGCTTCATCCAAACCAATTTCTTTGGATAAAGTGCGATAATGCTCTATCAGACTCGCTACCGTTTCAACTTGAGCACTGAGTTTGCTTTCCCGTTCAGCGAGGGATGTTTTTCGCTGTTCATTGAGGTTATAGAGTGAAGTGACCGCGATTAACAACGCCGCGAGTAAGACAAGCGATAGAAGTTTGTACTTAACAGACAAATTACTTAATTTCATTTAAGCATCCATTTTTATAAATAAAGCCAACTGAGTCATGTTTTTCTGAAACGCTGATTTTTACCTGTTTAATTGAATAGACAAAGGATGCATATCACGATTTTAACCACATGTTATCTATGGGTTTCATAAAGTCAGTTTCAATCACGTTCTTATGCAAATTAGTAATCAAAACCGTTAGCTTTAATGGCAATTTGGAGCACAAATCACTAAACAAAAAGAAAAATACGGGCCACATGTTACAATAAGTAAACACGCAACTCAGTGATTGTATAAAACATCGCGCGAACACAAATTCACCATTGTTAACTCTATCTGTTTAATCTCTCAATTATCCATTAACAGCTTCCTTACCTGACCTTTACGAACGCCCGATTTTCCGTGAGTTAACACCGAGAAATTGCATTCCAAATTTGCATAAAAGTGTTATGTGAACCGCGTTTACTATTTTTTTTGTATAACGCGCGAGAATGACATCACCAATATTTCGTTAAGGATAAACAATATGTTGTATTTGGAATTCCTGTTCCTTTTGCTGATGCTATACATCGGCTCTCGATACGGCGGTATCGGTCTCGGGGTCGTTTCCGGCATCGGTTTGGTGATTGAAGTTTTTGTTTTCAAAATGCCTCCAACGTCCCCGCCTGTCACGGTAATGCTGATCATTTTGGCGGTCGTGACCTGTGCGTCTATTTTGGAAGCGGCGGGCGGCTTGAAGTACATGCTGCAAGTGGCTGAAAGAATGCTGCGCAAAAACCCGAAACGCGTTACCCTCATTGCCCCTTTTGTCACCTACACCATGACATTCATGTTGGGTACTGGCCACGCGGTTTACTCAATCATGCCAATCATCGGTGACGTTGCACTGAAAAATGGTATTCGACCTGAGCGCCCGATGGCAGCCGCATCCGTTGCATCACAAATCGCGATTACGGCCTCGCCAATCTCAGCGGCTGTGGTTTACTACCTTGCACAGCTTTCTGATATCAATCATGAGATTACGCTCCTTTCTATTCTGCTTGTGACTGTGCCAGCAACACTGTTTGGTACTTTGTTGATGTCACTCTACAGCATGAAACGCGGCAAGGAGTTGGAAGATGATCCTGAATATCAAGCACGTTTGAAAGATCCTGTTTGGCGCGAGAAGATCCTCAACACCACCGCGACGTCGTTGGATGAACATCTACCTGCAGCAGCACGTAACTCGGTTCTACTGTTCATTTTGTCGATTTTGACCATTGTGGTTATCGCGATGATTCCTGAAGTTCGTATCATCGGCGAAGGCACGAAACCCATCAGCATGGCCGTGGTCATTCAAATGATGATGCTCTGTTTCGGCGGTATCATTTTGTTGGCAACCAAGACTGACCCGCGCAGCGTGCCAAATGGCGTTGTATTCAAATCGGGCATGGTTGCGGCAATTGCCATCTTCGGTATTGCCTGGATGTCTGACACCTACTTCCAATACGCGATGCCGCAATTCAAATCTGGCATTGTGGAGATGGTAAACAACTACCCATGGACATTCGCACTGGCGCTGTTCATTGTATCGGTCGTGGTGAACTCTCAAGCCGCTGTAGCGCGCATGATGCTTCCTGTCGGTCTTGGTCTGGGTTTGGAACCAGCCTTGCTGGTTGGCTTAATGCCTGCCCTATACGGCTACTTCTTTATTCCAAACTACCCGTCAGATATCGCGACTGTGAACTTTGATAACACGGGCACCACCAAAATTGGTAAGTGGTATTTCAACCACTCCTTTATGTCGGTTGGTTTGATTGGCGTGATTGGCGCGTGCTGTTTAGGCTATCTGCTAGGACAGATGATCATCGGTTAACCACCGTGTTGTAACCTATAACCCATAACGACAAAGAGCGGATATCAAGCCTGAAATGATACCGCTCTTTTTTTATTTCAGCTAAACAGTGAGACGTCAGCTAGGAACGTGAATCGGCGCTTTTGTCGGCGACCGCATTAGTTTGTTGAGTAAGATGCTCGCTTTCGCTTACGTGCTCTCTCTTCGCCTTATCGAGTTTAGATTCAGTGCTTTTCAGTTTGTGACTCAAAAACTTCAACCAAGTTTGCGTCTGCTTTGTGGAACGTAAAGCATCCGCTTTTTTTGCTTGAGCGTACGCCTGATCAACTCTTTCGAGTCGATAGAGCGCATTTATCTTTAGCAACTGCGCGTCGAACTGACGCTTTGGATTGTCCATTTCAGCCAAAGAAATCAGCACTTGTTGATAGCGCTGCAGCTGATTTTCCAATAGCGCCACTTCCCACTGGTACTGACTCTCTTGTTTTGCTAGCCGTTGCCAAAATTTGAGCGCTTGCTGCCACTCTTTTGCCGCTTGCCAATACTGGGCTTGCAACTTAATGAGCTTAGGATCTTGTTGTGAGTTCTCGATTCTGGCCAAGGTTTGTGCTGCTTTTTGATAGATACCTTGCGCTGCATACAAATAGGCCAATGATTTCGTTTCCGCCTCGTTGAGTTCAAGCCCTTGTAACTCGATGAGTGTCAGCATATCGAGCGCGGATTTCTCCTGCCCTAGGTTTAAGTAAGCGTTGTAGGCTTGTAGCCACCAGTTTTTATTCGACGGCTCAAGAGCGATGAGCTGCTTGGCCAACGGAATCACGGACTTCCATTGCTCTAACTGAACATGAGCGGCAAGCGCTAGCGAGAGAATCGTTGTATCTGGTTTGTTCTCAACCCGCTGAAACCCTTTTGTCGCAGCAATGGTCTCACGCCAGTTTTCAACACTGTATTGAGCTTGCGCGAGATAACGCCAAATTTCCGCAGCACTCTCGTTTTCAGGCACCTGTTTGAGCAGTTTGTTGAGCTGAGGAATCGCCTTTTTATAATCACCTTGCGTCAGATAGAGTTGCGTCAACATGCGTCGCGTGACCCACTCTTCTTCAAACGTGAATAATTCGAACGATAGCGCTTTCTCTAACGAAGCAATCGAACGCGTGAATTGCTCCGCTTGCCAATAGTAGATCCCCAACAATTTTGACAGCGCTGCGACATCATCCGGTCGAGAGACCTCTGCACTATTGAGCTTAGCGATGGCATCCGCGAGCGCATCATTGTCTGCAAGCTGTTGTGCATTTTGCATCACGCGAGCGGTGTACTGGCTGACATTGGTACCAGAGGCCGCCAGAGCAGCGGGTTGCCATAACCATTGGGTGAGCAGTAATGTCAGTATCCGTTTTTTCATCACTGTGCCATCTTAAATTCTATCTTAGTGGTATAGCCGTAAATGGTTTGAGCTTGTCCATCCACAATCTGTGGCTGGTAGCGCCAACGCTTAATTGCATCCATCGCATTTCTCTCAAAAAAACGCGCAGGCTGCGCTTCCACCACTTCTATGTTTTTGGTTCGCCCTGTTTCATCAATATCAAATTTGAGTATGACATAGCCTTCAATACGGCGTTTTTTCGCCTTAGCCGGATACACCGCCTCTACCCGACTCAATGGCATCAACTGTTTGGTGGTATTGGTGGCATTTTGCGTCGGTGCACTGACCGTCGCAGGGATAGAAACGGCCAAACCACTAACATTAAAGCGCATGTCAATATTAGGCGTCGCAACTTGTGTCGACGTCACTTGCATCGGCGTTTGCGCCATTTTCGGTGTTTCCGGTTGTGGCGGCTCAGGGATCTCGGGCGGCGGCGGTACACTACGCTGCCGTCTCGTGACTTCGGTATCCTGCTCTACCATCACCATGTTGAAACTCAGTGACGGCGTCTGATCAATCGCTTGCTTTTTGCCGCTATTAACGAGCAACGCCATGGCGGAAAACAAGGCAAAGACCAGCGCTAACGCCACGGGAAATGCGATCGCAAGACGCATCATTACGATTTCTCCGCCGCTAACGCGATGTTTTTCACCCCAGCCGCTTTGGCTGCGTCCATCACTTTCACGACGACGCCATTGTAGGCGTATTCATCCGCTTGAATCACTAGAGAAGCGTCAGGCTGTTCGAGCAACAGGCGCTCAATGCTCGCTTGTACGCGCTCGACGTCCACCATACGTTTATCGATATAGATATCGTTGGCGGCGGTGATCGCAACGAAAATACCCGCATCTTTCTGCGCCGAAACATTAGACGCTTGAGGGCGATTCACTTCAACACCAGACTCACGCACAAATGAACTCGTGACAATAAAGAAAATCAGCATGATAAACACAATATCGAGCATTGAAGTTAGGTCAATTTGTGCTTCGTCGCTTTTACTTTGACGTCTGCCTAATCTCATGCGTCACTCCTCAAAGACTGCTCTAGTTTCACTTCTCGGTTTTGGCACAGTTTTACCAAGCGAGCGTGAACAAACATACCTACTAACGCTGCCACCATGCCCGCCATCGTTGGCAAGGTGGCCAATGAAATACCAGAAGCCATGAGCTTCGGGTTGCTGCTGCCTTGTGTGGCCATCACATCAAACACGGAGATCATGCCTGTCACGGTGCCAAGTAAGCCAAGCATCGGGCAAATGGCCACCAATACTTTGATAAAGGCCAAGTGTTTGAATAACTGTTGATGCGCATCATCTAACCAGGCTTCTCTTTGCGAACGCGCAAACCATGAAAGGTGATCGTGCCGCATTTGCCATTTTTGCAATGTTTCTGCACGTAAACGAGGGTACGCACAGTAGATAAACAGCAATTTTTCGATGGTCAGCAGCCAAAAGATCACCGCGACCGCCGCTAACCACCAGAGCACTTCTCCGCCTTGTTGCATAAAGGAATAGAGCGCATTCCACCACGAGGATGAAGTCAGTAGCTCTGGCCAAATATCGGAATGAAGGTCCATAATGATCACGCCGCGTTGCCGACTTTATCCATCACGGGCGTGACGGAAGGTAGCTGCTGCTCTGCTTGTTGTGCCACCAAACCAATGCCTTGCTTTTCGAGGATGCTGCGAATTTCTTCCGCCCAACCGCTGAGCACGTTATGTGCTAGCAATAACGGCATCGCCGCCACCAAGCCGAGCACGGTGGTGACCAAAGCCATCGAGATGCCGCTGGCCATGACTTTAGGATCCCCGTTACCAAATTGGGTGATGACTTGAAAGGTTTCGATCATACCAATCACCGTACCAAGCAGCCCCAACATCGGTGCCAACGCCGCCAACAGTTTGAGCATCGAAAGCCCTTTTTCCAGCCCGGTTTGCTCATCCACTATGGTCTCTAACAAGCGCAGCTCTAGAGCTTCGACACTGCGTGGCTTGTCTTTGTCATACACCGCCAGCACACGGCCTAGCGGATTATTACCTAACTGGTTCGGCTGTTTGAGTTGAAGACGAATTTTGCTCTTTGTGGTCAGCAGCAAAATACCACGATACAAGGCAATAATGAGCCCCACCGCAAGCAAGGCAAAGATCACTTTGCCAACCACGCCACCCGCAGCGAAGCGATCGGCAAGGCTTGGCGAATGTGCGTATTGCTCGAGCAGCACCCCGCGAGTGGGATCAATCAACACAGGTACCATTGAAATCGCGTGCTGTGAACGAAGCGTGTCGAGTGTCGGCGTGCCTTCAGGCAGTTTGGCATAAGGAATCGCGAAACCTTTGTCGCTCTTCCAGTTGACGTAACCTTGCGGTGCAAGCAAAGCGAAATTCCCTAACGCTATAACGTCAGTGGGTTCAACCGCACCTTCAGTATTGATAAGGTTAACTTGAAGCGCTCGCATTTCACCGCTTGCCACAATTTGTTGCTGCATCACATGCCAAAGCGTTTTAAGTTGTGCGATATCGGGCAGCGATTGTGCCGCGACAATTTGATTGACCGTTTCAACTTGCTCTGTTTGTCCAATCGCGGTGACTGCGTCATTGAGATCGGCTTTTAGTTCTTTCGTATGCTGTCGAACAACACCAAATAACTCGCCAAGAGAACCCGTTTCGACACGAAGCTCTTCCTCTAAGTGTGACAAGGTCACTTCGTTATCACTAAACTGGCTAGAAAGCTGCGCGTTTTTCTCTTCCAACGTCGATTTTTGTTGTTCGAGTTGGCGCTTTAACTCAGCCAATTGCTGCTCTTGGCTGAGAAACGCATTTTCACGTTGTTGGTTTTCTGCCTGTTGTTGGCGGCTTTCTTGCGTTGCTTTTGGCACTAGTTGTGTTTGAGCAAATGATGGGAGGCTCAACGAAACGAGTAAAGCGAGTGAGAGTAATCGACATTTGTTCATTTACTTAGCCTCCGCTGTCGCTAAAGCAACGGGCATATTCAACATCGCGGGCGCGACTTTTTGAGCGGCAATGTTAAACGCACGATTGATATCTGTGCTAGGAATGGTCGTTAGCGATAACCAGTGACGTTGGGTTTGATCCCAATACCAGAACTGATTGGCATTGAGAGTGCGAGCAATAAGCGACAGGCGGCCCAGATGCAGTTGCTCCACCTCTATCTGCTTACCATCGGCGAGCGTAATAGGAGCTTGGTAGGCAGACAACTTGTTGCCGTAATCCAGTTCAATTTGATACGCCTCTAGAATGCGGCGAAACTTCTCTGCATCCGCCACATCAGCGCGGACCATCACCTGTTCCAGTTTTTCAATACGCTCTTGGCGTTGCTGCCATTTGATCGGCATGTCTTGATTGATGGCTGTTTTGAGCGTGTCCAGCATGTCATACATTAGCGGTACAATGCCCTGACGAGTCACTTGAATGTCTTGAATCTGTTTTGCTAGGCTGCTCTTTTCTTGTTCTTGATTGGCAATCATGCTGGTCAAGTGACGCTGATAGAGCTCTAGGTTACGAACTTCTTCCTTTAGGATTTCAATCTCTGCTTGCAGTAACTGACTTTTATCGGCGCTCGCGTTAATGACGCTTTGGCTCTTACTGGCCGCGGTATGAGTACGATTTTGAATTTTCTGTGCTTGTTCAAGGTCGTTACTCATCGCGCCAGAACTTACGACCCAAAGAAGTAACGCAGCACCTGCTTTATATCCAGACATAGACGTTTTTGTTACCTAAAGTGACTACCAAAACAATAAATGATATTTATTCGCATTATCAGTGCGCCGCATTGTAACGGAATTTTCTCGCAATACCAAATCGTATGAATAGTAAATCTGTGTTTATTTTGCCATCTCCTGAGCATGGTCGGCTGATCGGCTTTAGAAGCGTGAGTGACGCGAAAACAGTGCCGCGCTAATCCTGGAGAAGCAGTATCAAAAAACAGCCGCTACAAACCTGACCTAAAAGTGGCTTGTCCCTATTTTAAGGCAAAAGTAACTCATCTTCGATTGGGATATATCTGTCTACGACCGCTTGGAGGTTTTGCGCTGTTAAGCCCGGCACGCCATAAACCGTGACCTTTTTACCAAACTTTTGCTGAATGCGCTCAACAAGGATTTCAAAATCGCCGTCGCCAGATAATAAAATGACCTCATCCACCATTGGCGCATGCTCAAAAGCGTCCAACGCGAGACCCACATCCCAATCCCCTTTTGCACTGCCATCCCAGCGTTGAATAAAAGGCTTCAGTTTTACGTCGAAACCAATACCCCGCAAAATATGGTGAAACTGACGTTGACCCGGATCCTTACTTGAAATCGCATAAGCATGAGCGACCACCACTTGTTTATCCTGAGTAGCCGACTGCCAAAAACGGTTGTAATCGAAATGTTTGCGGTACTTTTCTTTGCAGGTGTAATAAATATTTTGAACGTCGACAAAAATCGCCACTTTACTGGTCATAACACGCATTTACTCTCTAAAAAATGTAGCCCTAACCCTATTCGATAGCCGGTGAAAAAGCGAGGCGAAAAACGAAATTAATCCATTTAGCTATGCTTACGTATAGTAAGTAAAACATCTTACGAGGGAGCGGTATGCGTTATTGGTCGATCGTCTTCATTTTATTCAGTGCTCTGGCTCATTCGTATCCGGCTGATTCCGAAAAATGGCAGCACAGGAGCATTCTGTTTTTCGCACCGTCTCATGATCAGTATGTTCAACAATTTTTGCTGGAAACACTGATGGAGGAGTGCACCTTGCAAGAGCGCGACATCGTTACCTTGGTCATCAAAGAAGATGGCAGCACCGTCCCCACTTGGGCACAAGACGCCTTTGATTTCAGTGTACTCAATGCGTTTTATGATATCCCGAAAGGTCAACACACGGGGGTATTGGTCGGCAAAGATGGACGGGAGAAGTTGCGTTGGGGCGAAAAGACAGATTGGACCTTGTTGAAAAAGGTGATTGACCAAATGCCTCTTCGCCAGCAAGAAATGCAGCGGAACCCAAGCCGCTGTGCAATATAAATGGGTTTAAAACCACTTGAGTTTGTCGTGCAGCGAAGTCACGCTGCCAACCACGATCAAAGCGGGACTGATTGCTTGAGTTGCCAATTCAGGGAGTTGTGTTAGGCTGCCCGTCAATACACGCTGTTCGCGACGGGTGCCATTTTCAATAATCGCGCACGACGTTGACGCATCCAACCCGTTTTCAAGCAGTTTCTCCGCGATATAACGGCACTGCTTTAACCCCATATAAAACACCAAAGTGTTGTTGGCTTGCGCCAATGATGGCCACTCTATCTCTTTGCCATCTTTTTGGATGTGCCCAGTAATAAACTGCACACTTTGCGCGTGATCTCTGTGGGTAAGCGGAATGCCAGCATAAGCCGTTGCCCCCGCTGCTGCGGTGATGCCCGGTACCACTTCAAAACGCACGCCATGTTCCGCTAACTCTTCAAGCTCTTCCCCACCACGGCCGAAGATGAACGAGTCGCCCCCTTTCAAGCGAACCACGCGTTTTCCTTCCAATGCTTTTGTCACCAGAATTTGGTTGATCTCTTCTTGCGGAACACAATGAAAATCGAGTTTTTTGCCTACGTAGATCATTTCCGCCTTTTCGTTGGCTAACGCGAGAATTTCCGGTGAAACCAAACGGTCGTATACCACCACTTCCGCTTGTTGAATCACTCGGTAGCCCTTGACCGTGAGCAAATCCGGATCACCGGGGCCCGCGCCGACAAGAGAAACAAAACCTTGATTTTGCAATGAGGATAAAGAAGTTAGCGTCATGGTTGAGCCTATTGAATAAATTTGATGATAAAGAGTACCACTCAGCGCCTCTCTGTGAGGGAAATGTTTACTTTTTATCAGCAAAACGAGTGAATGATGGTTGCTGTTTCGAGATTTTCTCAGTACTGAATCAGGTGAATCGTCGCCCTGAGGGAACACCTCAGGGCGAAATTGATTATTTGATGCTCAGTGCAGGTTCTGCATTGATTTCAGTTTGCTTTTCAGTCACATCAATTGCTGGGGCTGTTTTCGCATGAGTCAGGTACAGAGGAATACAAGTGAACAGCAAGCCACCTACGATGTTACCAAGAATGGTTGGGATCAGGTTGAAGTTCAACCAAGTCGCGATACCAAAATCCGCACCCAGCATCATACCTAGCGGGAACAGGAACATGTTCACCACCGCGTGCTCGAAAACCAACGCAAAGAAGATAAAGATAGGTAGCCACATTGCCGCAATTTTACCTGCAACGGTACGTGCAGAAAGGTTGCCAATCACACCTAGACACACCATCAAGTTACATAGAATACCGCGTACAAAACAGGTGATCCAACCATCAGCACCAAGGTTTTCAAAACCGACTGTACGAGCAGTCGCTGCCTTGATAAAGGTTTGACCGACAGCATTTGGTTCAACACTGAAGTTCATGGTTAGCGACAGCGCAATCAAAAACGCCACAAGTAGTGAACCAAGCAAGTTACCCAGACCAACAAGGCCCCAACAACGTAAAATACGGCCCCATGTAATACCCGGACGGTTTTCAAATTTCGCTAACGGTGCAAGGCCAAAAACACCTGTCACCAAGTCGTAACCCATCAAGCTCAGGATACAGAAACCCACAGGGAACACTAACGCGCCCACAATGCCGATGCCTGTTTGCGTAATGGCTGTAATCGCCACCACAACCGCCAACGACAGAATGATGCCTGCCATCATACCGCGTAAAACCAAATCGCGGGTCGAGGTTTTTACTTTCGCTTCACCAACATCAATCATGGTTTGTACGAATTCTGCAGGTCTTAAGTCAGACATAATGCGTCCCTTTATAAAAGTTAAAATTAAAAGTGAAAGATTGAATAGAGAAAGGCTTCCTGTTCTATATCGTCTTTTCCCTACAAAAATCCGTTAAGGGAACAAGAAACCTTTGTACTATTGAATCTCGTATCAGCTTACCTAACGCCTAGCTAAGCAGAGATTTCGACAATGCCGTTATTGACGCGTGCTTGATACGCTTTGATGTTAAAGCGTTCATCTTCCATACACGCACCGGTTGCCAAGTTAAAACGCTGCTTTTTCAGTGGACTCGCTACCCAAAGTTCACCTTTGTGCTCAGCAATCAAACCACGAGACAGCACGTTTGAGCGTGCGAATGGATCCATGTTACTGATCGCAAACACCTGCTCTTCTTCACTTGGTCTGAACAGCGCAATTTGCTGCCCATTGACCAAGGCACAAACACCGGTACCAGGAATAATGTCGTTAATGTCGCATACTTGTTCAAAAGCCATGTTTGCTTCTCCTATTATTCCGTTACCGCTACGTGCAAGATGTCACCTTTCAACTCTGGGTGTTTCTCTGCAAACGTTGCTGGGCGATGTTGTTGACGCTCTGAAACAAACACGACGTTTTCATCACGCTTGTCTGAGTTAATAAAGTGCGCAAAGCGTGTTAGCTGAGCTTCGTCGTTAATGGTTTCATTCCATTCACAGCGATACGCTTCCACCAATTTCGCGATGTCCGCTTCCAACTGTTCATTGATGCCTAATTTGTCTTCAACAATCACTTGGCGTAGGTAGTCCACACCACCTTCCATGTTGCCTAGCCACACAGAGGTGCGTTGCAGTGGCCCAGAAGTACGGATGTAGAACATCATGAAACGGTCGATGTATTTGATCAGCGTTTCTTGGTCTAGGTCGCTAGCCAGCAAATCGGCGTGGCGAGGCTTCATACCGCCATTGCCACACACGTACATGTTCCAGCCTGCATCTGTGGCGATAATACCGAGGTCTTTACCCTGTGCTTCAGCACATTCACGCGTACAGCCTGATACGCCAAATTTCATCTTGTGCGGAGTGCGGATGCCTTTGTAACGGTTCTCAATAAACACGCCAAGACCGACTGAATCTTGAACACCGTAACGACACCAGGTTGAACCAACACAGGTCTTCGCCATACGCAGTGCTTTGGCATACGCTTGACCAGTTTCATAGCCAGCGGCAATCAGTTTTTTCCAGATAGCTGGAAGGTCATCTTTTTGCGCACCAAACAGACCAATACGTTGTGCACCCGTTACTTTGGTGTAGAGATTGTATTCCGCCGCCACTTCAGCCAACACTTTTAGTGCCTGTGGCGTCACTTCACCACCCGCCATACGTGGGATCACCGAATAAGTGCCGTCTTTTTGCATGTTGCCAAGGAAGTTATCGTTGGTGTCGTGCAGCTTCACTAACTGAGGCTTCAGGATGTGCTCACCCCAGCATGACGCCAAAATTGACCCCACCGCTGGCTTACACACTTCACAGCCATAGCCTTTGCCATGTTTTGCCAACAGTTCATCAAAGGTTTTGATCTCTTCGATGCGAATGAGGTGGAACAGCTCTTGGCGAGAGTATGCGAAGTGCTCACAGATATCGCTTTTCACTTCAACGCCCGCTTTTGCAAGCTCAGCGTTTAGTACTGACGTGACCAGCGGAATACAACCGCCACAGCCAGTGCCTGCACCGGTCACTGCTTTGATGTCGCCGATGGTGTGATGGCCGTCAGCCACCGCTTGCGCGATTTTGCCTTTAGTCACATCGAAACACGAACAGATCACCGCAGAATCTGGCAGTGAATCCGCACCGAGTTTTGGCTTCTCAGCATCAGCGTGCGCTGGCAGGATCAAAGTATCTGGATGCTGTGGTAGCTCAATTTCATTCAACATCAGTTGCAGTAAGTCACCGTAATCCGACGTGTCACCTACCATTACTGCGCCGAGTAATTTCTTGTTGTCTGCTGAAACGATCAAACGCTTGTAGACTTCAAGCTCTTCGTTTTGATAAACGTAGCTCTTACAACCAGGTGTACGACCATTCGCATCGCCAATCGACCCTACTTTGACACCCAGCAGTTTGAGCTTGGCAGACATATCCGCCCCTTCAAACTTGCTGTCAACGTTGCCTAGCAGGTGATCCACGGCAACGGTGGCCATTTTATAGCCCGGCGCAACCAGCCCGTAGAACATCTTATTCCATGACGCACATTCACCAATGGCGTAGATATTGCTGTCTGTGGTTTGACAGTGATCGTTAATTTCAATACCGCCACGAGGTGCGATACCCAGGCCCATTTGGCGAGCCAATTTGTCTTGAGGACGGATACCCGCAGAGAACACGATGAAGTCAGTCTCAAGCTCAGTGCCATCAGCAAAGCGCATCACATTGCGTGCTTGTTCGCCTTCTGCTGCGATTTCCAAGGTGTTTTTGCTGGTATGAACTTTCACGCCCATACGTTCGATTTTTTGACGAAGTTGATCACCACCCGCTTGATCAAGCTGTTCAGCCATCAGTTTAGGGGCAAACTCGACAACGTGTGTTTCCATACCGAGTGCTTTCAGCGCACCAGCCGCTTCCAAACCAAGCAAACCGCCGCCAATCACCACACCGCTTTTGCTCTTCTTCGCACATGCTTCGATGGCTTTAAGATCTTCGATGGTACGGTAAACAAAGCAATCTTTGCTCTCATTACCTTTGATTGGTGGTACAAATGGGTAAGAACCTGTTGCAAGAATCAGCTTATCGTATTGAATTTCACGGCCCGAACTCGAATACACCGTTTGTTTTTCACGGTTAATATTGATCGCGCGCTCACCTAACAACACTTTGATCGCGTGCTTTTCATAAAAGCCCGTTTTCACCAATGAGAGTTCATCTGCAGTGTGATGTGAGAAATAAGAAGAGAGATGGACGCGATCGTACGCGACGCGTGGCTCTTCACAAAATACGGTAATGTCGTATTGAGAAACATCCGTTTTATCAACCAGATCTTCGATATAACGGTGGCCGACCATCCCGTTACCGACAATCACTAGCTTCAACTTGCTCATAATACTTCCTAAGGGTTAGGTTCTTATCTGAGCGCATTGTTAATTATGAAAGAAAATGAAAATATGATGTAAATCAATTACGAAATTAAACTACCCTAAAGGGGTAGATACTTTAGGGTTAGATGAATAAACCCTTGAAAATGTGGGGTTGGACACTTTTTATACCAAGATGTACAACGATATTTAGAAAAGAAGATCGTTTTAAAGCAAACTTTGTGTAATATTTTTTCACAATTTACCCCAACTTATTGGCCGTCAGTGATCAAAAACGAACAATTGATACGATCGACATCACGATACCAATGTAACAATTTGTTTCAAGTGTTCTATTTTTCACACCAAGTTGAAGCGAATCACCTTTTAATAATCATTTTGTTAATATTTCTAAAGCTTTGATTCAGGTCATAAATGCAACGATTATTCGAGCTGTATCATATGCACTGGTGTATTCATAAGCACCTTTTCACGACTTGCTCTATCACACATTCTAAGAGAAATAATAATCAAAATGACCACCCAATCTACGCTCAACAAACACTATTCAGAACGTGCCAATTTGATCTCAACCACCAACCCAGACAGCATCATTACTTACGCTAACAACGAGTTTTGTGATATTGCCGGGTTCTCACAGCAGGAGTTAGTTGGCAATCCTCATAACATGGTTCGTCACCCTGATATGCCAAAACAAGCGTTTGCTCAGCTGTGGCAATACTTACGCTCAGGAAAAAGCTGGATGGGGTTAGTAAAAAACCAATGCAGCGATGACAAGCATTACTGGGTTTCAGCATTCGTTACGCCGATCAAAAGTGCGGATGGCGACATCATTGAATTTCAATCCGTCCGTTCTAAACCAAGCGCAGAGCAAGTAGAACGAGCACAGATGCTTTACGATCAGCTGCGAGCAAATAAACATCGTGCAAAACCAAGGCTCACTTTCCACCACCTTTCTACTCTTGGTTCTTTTGCCACTGCGGGCTTAATTTTGGCTGGCACACTCACCGCTTCTAGCGCTTTGCTCACTCTAAGCGGTGGTTGCGCTTTGCTACTAGGTGTTAATGCTCTCTACCAAGCGAAACGATTTGGCAATCTTCGAACCCTAGCTCACGATGCCTATCATAATCCCCTCATGGAGAAGCCTTATACCAATCATTTTGACGATTACTCACAAATCGAGTTGGCGTTAATGATGAAAAAGGCGGAATTGCGCGCGGTGACGGCTCGTGCCACTGAAACTTCTGGCGGAATTCTGATCTCAGCAGAAGAGGAATTTGCCACCATTCAGTCCATAGGTGCCAGCTTGGATCAACAATGCCACGAAACGCAGCAAGTGGCCGCCGCCGTTGAGGAGCTGACTCACTCGATCAATGAGGTGGCGAATGCGGCGTCTGCTGCGTCCATGCTTACGGAAGAAGCCAATGAGGCGTCTCAAACAGGCTTGGAGAGTATTGGAACCACCATACGAGTGGTGGATGCCATGGCCAAAGAGCTGGAACACTCTAAAGCCGTGATTGAGCAGTTATCGAACCATACTCAGAAAATCGACAGTATTTTAGAAGTGATCACCACCATCTCTGAACAGACTAATTTGCTGGCGTTAAATGCTGCGATTGAAGCCGCACGCGCTGGAGAGGCTGGCCGTGGCTTTGCCGTAGTCGCCGATGAAGTCCGGAATTTGGCCTCTAAAACGGGCAGCAGTGCCAATGAGATCCATGCAATGATCAATCAGCTTCAAACAACGGCCAAACAGGCGGTGGAAGCGATGAATACAGGGTTTGATTTATCTCAGGATTGTAAGAAACAAGCCGATGCAACAGGCGATGTTCTTTCCGTTATTCGCGATAAGTTGGACGCGGTAACAGACAGCAGCCATCAAATCGCCACTGCGGTAGAGCAACAAGCCAGCGTAACGCAAGAGATCAATCGCAACATCGTCAACATTAAGCAGCTCGCCGACGATACGTCTCAGTCGTCCCACAGCTCTGTGCAACGCACTAGCCACTTAGTGGACAGCATTGAAGACTTACAGCGTTTAATGAAACAATTTGTCTAACCTCTTTGGTGAAACAGCAAACAAGGCAGCGTAACGCTGCCTTGTTTATTGGTTCTAGTGGCGATTTAAAACTGCCCCGCCACCGAGAAGAAGAACTGATCTTTACCCAGTTCCGAATCAAAGCCATGAGCATATCCTAAGGTGATCGGTAGCACGAGATTGTATCCCAGACGCGTTTCAACCGTGACCGACAAACCCGCTCCACTCAGCTGATTTCGACTTGTTTGTTCACTCCAAGCCGTCCCTGAGTCGGCGAACACCGAAGCTGAAATATCACCCAAACCAATTGGGTAAAGCCCCCAGTTGCGCTCAACGCGCGCTAACCACGTGGTTGCTGTGAGTCGCTGTGTGAAATAACGATCGCCTCGTTGAACGTTTTCATCATAACCTCTTAGAGACTGTGACTCGCGGCCAAACAGAGCATGTTCGTCACTTTGATCAGAGCCACCCAAACGGAAAGGCTTGGCTTTTTCGTCCGCATAGCCACCCGCAAGGCGAAGTGACAGCGTGCTTCTTCCCGGCAAATCGAATGTCATCTGCCACTGCGCCTGAAATTTCTCCCCTTGGTAGTCACTGCTTAGCCAGTCGTTAGTTTCCACAACCGCATCGAGGTAATGCCCCCAACCTACTCCTGGCACATTAAGATAGCTTTCGCGATTATCAAAAGTAACGGCCAAACCCACCAAGCTTTCTTCTTGATCTCGATACGGAGTGATCGCACCAAAAGATGGCGCTTTTGCTTCTGAATCTTTATCCCAATAAATACCTGCGGCAACACTGAGTTGGTCTTCAAAAGCCGTAAAGATGTGATTGCGTTGGAGCAACGCACTGTCACTTTGTTCTATTCGATAGGTCTCTGTCGTACCTTGCTTGAACGTAGTGAAATCGTGTGTACGCGATGCTTGAACGAGCCAACGCGAATCATACAAATAGCCCAGATTGAACTGTGCAAGATCGTTTTCAAAATCCCATGACAAACCCAATTGATATTGATGACGACTTAATGCATCAGCACCATTAATGATGAAACCGGCTAATTTTTGATTCTCATCTTGTGCAGCAATCGGCAACCACGTTCTTGGGCGCAAGCTGGACCAAGGAGAGTAGTCACTGATCTCGCTTTTTTCCGCTACCTGCTCAACAGGATCGGCATACTGATATTGACCATCTTTGTCGGCAACCGTGAAAGTGGTCACTGCAACCCTGTCTGATTTTTCTTTCAAGGTATAGCCGTCGGCATCATACGATTGATAAACAAAACCTGAATCACGGTGAGTTTGTGGTGTAAATGCGCCACCCACTTCACGAGTCAACTGCTTTATTTCGCCAGATTCTATGTCGAGCGAGTAGATGTTAAACACCCCATCATAATCGGCACTAAACAGCACTTCACCTTCTGGGGTAAACGCCGGTGAATTTTCGACAGCACGGGATTGCGTTAGCGGAGTCCATTGCAACGCGGTTAAGTCAAATTTTTCAAGGTTCCAACCTTCACTCGATCGTTTAACACTCGCCACGATAAAACGACCATCATGAGACACTGCAAATCCACCCAATACGTCACCAATCGTGCCTTGCCAAATTTGCTGACCGCTTTCTGCTTGTCGCGCAGTCATTAACCACAGTTCACTGAGACCATTCACCTTACGTGTAGCTAAGTAACGCTGGCCATCAGGGAGCCATTTAGCGCTGCGAAAACGCTGCTTCTCTGTCAACGCTTGCCAACGATCATCTTGATAAAGATAAACATCGCTCAGCACTCTGCCATCGGCATAAGCGATAGAACGCGTCGCCAGCACCCCACTTTGAGGATGGAAATCGAGCGAGTTGATGTTTTTCGTTTTAGTCAGAGAGGCTCCCACGCGCTCATCACTGCCATCGTCCAACAACCTCAGTTCACTCGCATCCTCACCATTGTCGACGTTAACCAAAACACCATTGTCCGTTGCGGTAAACACTTGCATAAATGGGGCGGTGTATTTCCCCTCACCAATGACGGCTTGCTCCATCATGGTGGCAAGATCGCCTTGGTATTTCTCATAAATATGAGCTTGGAAATCAGACCAAAGCTGTTCAAAATCCTTCCCAAAGGTTTTTCTCGCCGTGCTGTTGAGCAAAAAGAACGGGATAAGCTTGCGGCTGTAACCCTGCAAAAACTCTTGCACCTTCGCATCACCATAGGTATCAGCTAGGTATTGTACGAAATAGGCTCCGTACAAATAGTTATAGCCTAGCGGCCATTCTCTTGCCGCCACGGCAACTTGGTTGAGATCTTTCACGTCACCAGAGGCGACTTCCATTCTCATTTCCATGTCATAACCAGAGCCTTGCAAGCGTCCATAGCCAGCTTGTTCATTGGTTTCCAGATAAACCGCCAACCCTTCCAGCATAAAAGAAGGCGTCATGAGATGAGGATAAAGAAATGGGTTGCGACCAAATATTTTACGAAAAACGTTGACCGCGCCGCCGCCCATTTCCATGTGCATGATATGCGCGTACTCATGCTTAATAAGTAGATGCATCCACTCATCGTTATTTTCCAAGCCATTTGCTTCATCTGGTGGACTCATAATCAAACGAATTTGTGGATATGGCACCACCGTCGCCCAACCGTTTGAATAGTCCACCTCATCGACCAACACCAATTCTGTTTTTTCTTTCGGCTCGTAACCAAAGTATGGCACCAACTCTTTATGTGATTGTTCGGCGAGATCAAGCGCTCTTGCGGCTTGCTTTTCATGACCATTTCTAAAGTGGATAACAAAATGATCTGTCGATTGAGTTAACCATGTCTCGTTTGCTTGATCCCAAGCGACAGATTGAGCATAGGCTTGCGAAGGAGTCCCTACCCCAAAAGCGAATAGCGCGGCAAGTGAAAGTGCGAGCGGCGTATATTTCATAGATAATTTTCCATCAGTGCACATAGATAAAATGAATAGAACCAAGTTAATGTACACTGTTTTATTGATTATTCACGTCCCTATTTGTATGGGAATGTATAGAGCAATCAAAAAGATGAAAAGTGCTGAAATGCAAAAAGCCGACACTCAGTGTCGGCTTTTCTAAATAATGGAGGCGCGTCCCGGAGTCGAACCGAGGTCCACGGATTTGCAATCCGCTGCATAGCCCCTCTGCCAACGCGCCTTACTGTGTTGCCCGTGCTTGTCTCGGGAACGGGGTGCACTTTAACGTATTCTCATGAGAGATCAACTAATAATTTCGTTTCTTTGTGTTGATTGGACAATATCGGATCGATTTGTTGCTTTGTCATACAAAGTGGTTTTTAAGCAGCCAGCTCTCTCTTATCTAGTCTCTAGTCTCTAGTCTCTAGTCTCTAGTCTCTAGTCTCTAGCAATCATGATTTTCCTCCATTCCATACGCAGTTCATCACTTCGATTGCCAACGATCTAAAAAATATTTTCCGTAAACCACTTCCGTTTGCATGTGAAAAAACAGCAACGCGCCCACCACGACCAGAAATCCCCAATTGAAATAGCGATTCACTTTCGCTCTCACCCGTATATCGAATACGGCCAATTGTATGCCCACAAGTATGAAAGGGTAACTTAGGATCAACAGTAGCAACCATCCCAGGTGGGACGAAATAGCCATGGGTTCCAAACCAATCATATGTACTCCTTGATATAAGTCACTGCTTTGGAGCGTATCAGTTTGAAATTTGGAAATTTTGTAACTTGCAGGCAGTTACGAACAAAGACTGAGTAAAAGACGCACTAATTTAATGCATTCTCAGTATGGGGACATCAGGTTGACGTAACGAGAAATCGGAAGCCGAGAAAAACGACAACAAAAAAGAGCGCTTTGAGCGCTCTTTATAGAATCGATAGAACCAAAGATTTAAAAATGGAGCTGAATAACAGAAACCACAACGGCAGCAGGACGACGAACACCCTCGATCTCCACTTTGATTTCCCGCTCTATCTCTAACCCTTTTTTAATTGGGGTCACTTTGGTTAGTGTGCTTGAAGCGCGTAAGTTATTACCCGATTTCACCGGGTATGGGAAACGCACTTGGTTCAAGCCAATATTCACAACCATCTTCGCCGTCGGGAAGAGGTTATTGTCAGGATTAACTGAATCGGTCAACTTCGGCAATAGAGCTAATGTTAAAAAGCCATGAGCGATGGTGGTTTTGAATGGCGACTCTACTGCTGCACGCTCAGGATCCGTATGAATCCATTGCATGTCTTCTGTCACCAATCCAAATTGATTGATTCGCTCTTGATCAACATGAATCCAATCACCAACATGAATCACTTGACCTATTTTTTCACTTAACTCGTTGTAAACAAGCTGCGCTTCTGGTTTGAGTACGATCGGCTCAGGCAATGACACTTCTTCATTCACCGCAGGCTGCTGATGATCGCGTACTTTCGAGAAAAGAAAACTTCCTTGCGCCTTTCCTAGAAAATCACCCCAGTACTCACGTAGAGTTGGAGACATCCAATTAATAAACTCAGAATGATGCGCAGAGAATGCGTCGACTTTGTCTTTAAATAGATTTGTGACTTTCATAAAAACCTTGGTTCATAATCTTCAAACTGGCTATACCAGTTAATTTTGAATTACTTCACATAACCTTGCAAATACTTTCGGGCGCACAACTGTTATCTCAAAGTCAAATAACCTATTAAAAACATAACGATACAAATAAAACACTATTTTATTGTCATTAGACAATACGAGTAAAAACTCTAGTTTTATTTACTATTTTGCGTATTTTTGTGCGGTCACAAGTATGCCAAGCCCCTTTCATCACCAAATAATTGCCTTCAAATAACGTGCCAATCAGCGAGCGGGCTGCTTTCATCCTGTAAACAAGGTAAAAACCGCTTTGATTAACCCAATATTACTCGCACATTCGAGTTCATATATTGAGAATTTTATCAAGTAGTTATTGATTTGAGATGCAGAAAACCAGATCCTTATCAAGCCTCGTTGCATGCGTAATTGAACGGATGTCCAAGATAAGAGAAACTTGTTGTATAACAGTAATTATAGTGATGTTGAAATGATTAGCTTTGCGGACTTACGTATTCGTCCTAAATTGATTACCCTCTTAATAATTTTTGGCATTTTACCCATGGTTTGCGTCACCCTTTTCAGTGGCCGCATGGCATCGGAAGCCCTGATAAAAAAATCCTTCCAAGAGCTGCTTGCCATTCAGACACTAAGAAGCGCCTCGATTGATACCTTTTTTGAAAAACGATTACTCGATATTGGTACGTTGGCTGGCACAGACGAGCTGCGCGATTTCGCTACGGGGTTAACAACAGGCGTTAGCGTCAACTACTCGATTGAAGAAGTCGAAGACTCTGTGATCAGCTCTTTCACCAGCGCCTACGATTACAATGAATTTTTCGTACTCTCTCCAGACAAAGGAAAGATCCTCTACGCTCTGCACGATAAGAGCCGCATCAACGCAAACAGCTTAAGCTACGAAAACACCGATCCGTCACTGGCGAAAGTGTGGGCCAAAACCGTGGCAAAGAGCACAACGTATTTTACTGATTTTGTAAAAAGCAAAGCGGCACAAGGGCAATATGTTGCCTACTTTTCTGCCCCAATCCTCGATCACGACGGCAATTTGATTGCCATTGCAGCCATGCAGGTTTCCCCACAGTTGGTGACGAAAATTGTCGACTCACGAGTCGGTATGGGTGAAACGGGCGAATCGTACCTTTTGGGTCTCGACGCCACCAGCAATCAATTTACCCTGCGCTCTGACATCGTTACCATGGGCAATGGCCGCTATGTGGTCGGCTTTAGACTTGGCTACGATCTCGACTATTGGACAGATGCGCGTTCAGCAGGTGACACTGGAGGCCAAGGCACATACATCGACAGTGCTGGCCGCCCTGTTTTGGTCACATTTAACCGCATTCAAGTACCTGGTTACGATTGGTATTTGATCTCAAAGATTAACCAAGATGAAGTCACCACGCCGATTACTCGCATCTATCAAGCGCTGACCATTATTACTGCGATGATTTTTGTACTGATCTGCTTTGTTGCGATCAAATTCTCCAACTCCGTGACTTCACCCTTGTTGGCTAGTATGGATTTCGCGCAGCATATTGCCAAAGGAAAGCTCGACTCCTCGCTGACCATTGATAGAAAAGATGAACTCGGCGAGTTAGGTCGCTCACTTAATAACATGGCCTCACAGTTGCGTGATCTTGATTGGCTAAAATCAGGGAAAGAAACGCTAGATAATGAACTTCGTGGCGATATTGAGTTGAGCGAGCTTTCTAACCGATTTATTCGTTTTTTCACACGTCATCTAAATGCACAATTGGGTGCCTTCTATCTCTTCGAGAACGGGCAGCTTGAGTTGAATGCTTCTTACGCGTTTTCTGATCGCTCCGGTAACTTCAATCGCATTCAAATTGGCGAAGGAATGGTTGGCCAAGCCAGCTTAGAGCAACAAGTGATTGCGTTTAACCACGTTACAGACGAGGCACCCGTTTACAACTTCGCAGCAGGCGATAGCGTGCCAACGCATTTCTTGGCCATTCCACTGTGTGTGGATAAGCAACTGATCGGTACAGTCTTACTCGGCGCTTTCCATGAATTCTCCCCTATTCAGAGACGCTTTATTAATGAAGTCGTAGGCAATTTGGCTATCGTTTTCAACGCCACAAAAGCGCGTTTGGTGATTAAATCCCTGCTTGAAGAGACACAGCAGCAAAAGGCACATCTCAGCAAAGCGAATGAAGATCTCGAGGCGCAAACACAGGCACTGCGCGTCTCGGAAGAAGAACTGCAAGCGCAGCAAGAAGAACTTCGCGTCACCAACGAAGAGCTAGAAGAGCAAACCAAAGTTCTGCGTGCCTCTGAAGCAGAGCTGCAAGCGCAACAAGAAGAACTGCGCGTGACCAACGAAGAGTTGGAAGAGCGCACTAAAGCGCTAGAATCACAACAAGTAGAAATGAAGGAGAAAAACGAGGCTCTGCATCAGGCGCAACTTGTTGTCGAAGAGAAAGCCAAAGAGTTGGAAATTGCCAGCAAATATAAGTCCGAGTTTTTGGCCAACATGTCTCATGAACTTCGTACTCCGTTAAACAGCATCCTTATTTTGTCTCAGTTGTTTGCCAATAACAAAGACGGCAACTTAACAGCGAAGCAGATTGAATCGGCCAAAGCCATTAACTCATCGGGCTCAGACCTTCTCTCGCTAATCAATGAAATTCTAGACTTATCAAAGGTCGAGGCAGGCAAGATCGATCTGCACATTGAAGATGTGCCCCTACAAACGGTGGAACAAGATCTTCTGAGACTTTACCAAGACATCGCCGATGATAAAGATTTGGACTTCCAAGTGATTTGTGCACCTAACTTGCCCCAAACGCTCGAAACAGATGCCCAGCGTTTACAACAAATCTTGCGTAACTTACTGACTAACGCCTTCAAGTTCACACACGAAGGTGCCGTGACATTGAATATGGCTTTGCCTTCTCCTGAACAAGCGAAACTGCTCGATAAACCTCGTGAATCGTTGATCGCGTTCTCTGTCAAAGACGACGGCATTGGCATTAAAAAAGAGCAGCAGTTGGCTATCTTCCAAGCCTTCCAGCAAGCCGATGGCAGTACCAGTCGTAAATATGGTGGTACAGGGCTAGGTCTGTCGATTTCGAAAGAGTTGACGCATTTACTTGGCGGACGTATTCACCTCAAGAGCGAAGAAGGAAAAGGCAGCATCTTTACGGTGATCTTCCCTACGCGTTATGAAGTCAAAGAGCCTGAATCGCAACCGAGTCTATCACCGATTAGCTTAGCCCCAATGGAGCCAATGGACGTTGTTGAACGTCAAGAGCCAACGCCTCCCGCTCAAGATGTTCCCTCTGTTGAAAAAGAGCCCATTCCCCAATTGAATGGATTCAAAAAGGTGGACAGCATCAAACAGGACAACGATAGCTATGTCGAAGATGACCGACAAACCGTGGTGCCAGAAGATCGTACTTTGTTGATCATTGAAGATGATCGCGCCTTCGCCAGCGTTATGCGTGATTTTGGCCGCGAACGTGGCTTCAAATGCATTGTGGCGGAAACCGGAGAAACAGGCCTGCACTTTGCTCAGTACTACAAGCCCAGCGCCATCATTCTTGATATTGGCCTCCCCGGCATCGATGGCTGGACCGTCATGGAGCGACTCAAAGAAAACCCTGAGACGCGCCATATCCCGGTTCATTTTATGTCTGCCAATGACGCAAACCTCGATGCGCTGCGCATGGGAGCAATTGGCTACCTAACCAAACCAGTCGATATGAAAAAGCTCGAAAAAGCGTTTGGTAATATCGAAGATATTCTCTCTAAACCCGTAAAACGTTTGTTGGTGGTTGAAGATGACGCCATCCAACAAGAGTCTATTCGCCAGCTAATCGGTGAAAACGACATTCATATCGTGGCGGTTCCAACCGGGGAAAAAGCACTCGAAGAATTGGAGTCCAATCGCTACGACTGCATGGTGTTGGATCTGGGCTTGGAAGACATGACCGGATTTGAGCTACTTGAACGTATTCGTCGAAGTGAAACCGCGGCTCGAGTACCGATTATCGTCTACACCGGACGCGAACTAAGTAAAGAAGAAGAGCGCGAACTCAATCGCTATGCAGAGAGCATTATTATCAAAGGAGTGAAGTCGCCAGAGCGTCTTTTGGATGAGTCAGCCCTCTTCCTGCACCGTGTAGAAGCCAACTTGCCTAGTGAGCAACGCGGTATTTTAAGAGCCGTGCACAACAAAGAGTCCGTCTTAACGGGCAAGAAAGTCTTGCTGGTGGACGATGATATGAGAAACGTCTTCGCGCTATCGAGCATTCTTGAAGACAAAGGGATGGACATCGTCATTGCACGCGATGGCGTAGAGAGCCTAGACAAGCTCAAAGAAAACCCAGACATCGATGTGGTGCTCATGGACATCATGATGCCGAAGATGGACGGTTACGAAGCAATGGAAGAGATCCGCAAACAAAAAGTGTATGAAAAGCTGCCTGTCATTGCTTTAACGGCGAAAGCCATGAAAGGCGACAGAAGCAAGTGCATCGAAGCGGGCGCAAGTGATTATTTAGCGAAACCGGTAAATACCGATAAGTTACTTTCAATGTTAAGAGTCTGGTTGTACTGATATGGAAAGCGTCACTGAATTGTCAAACGAACAACTGGAAATTCAGTTGTTACTTGAAGCGATATACCGCAAATATGGCTACGATTTCCGTGAGTATTCGCTGGCCCATACCAAGCGTCGATTAGAGTATCGACGCGCCATCGAGGGCATGTCGAATTATTCGCAAATGCAGCACAAAGTGATCAATGAGCCGCGCTTCTTCGACCAAATGCTGTTGGACTTATCCATCAACGTCACCGAAATGTTCCGAGACCCTTGGTTCTATCGACGTGTGCGTGAGGTGATCATCCCGCACTTGCAAACCTACCCTTTTGTCAAAGTGTGGCATGCCGGCTGCTCTGCTGGGCAAGAAGTGTACTCCATGGGCATTTTGTTGGAAGAAGAAGGCATGAAGGATCGCGCGCAAGTCTACGCGACTGATTTCAACGAAGCGATTTTAGAGAAAGCCAAGCAAGGCATTTACCCGATGGACCTGATTCGTCAGTACACGGCCAACTACCAAGCTGCAGGGGGAAGCGCTTCGTTTTCCGACTACTACACGGCTGATTACGACAGCGTAATCATGAAGACAGCCCTGAGAGAGAAAACTTTGTTTACCCCTCACAATTTGGCGACCGATGGCGTTTTTGGGGAAATGAATGTTATATTCTGCCGAAATGTATTGATCTACTTTAATCGTGAGCTTCAAGACCGCGTTTTTCGTCTGTTTTACGACAGTTTGATGCCGGGGGGCTTCTTATGTCTTGGCTCTAAAGAATCGATGCGTTTTTCTTCGATCGCGGACAAGTTTGATCTGGTCTCCGAAAAAGAAAAGATCTATCGCAAGAAACGGATAAGGTAAGCATGGATTGTTGCAGGCACAAATATGAAGCTGTTGTAATCGGGGCATCCGCTGGAGGATTGGCAGCCGTTGCAACGGTATTACAGCAACTTAAGGATTCATTTTGTATCCCTATTTTGTTGGTTCAGCATATCAGTGCCTCTCCGGAGAGTTACATTGCCGCCCACTTTGATAGCAAGAGCCATTTGTCGGTCCATGAAGCAGAAGACAAGCAGCCAATCAAAAATGGCAATATGTACATCGCACCACCCAATTACCATATGATGATTGAGACCGATGGTTGTATCGCACTGTCGGTCGACCCGCCCGTCAATTTTTCACGACCCTCCATCGACGTGCTGTTCGAAACGGCGGCTGATTACTATAGAAACGCGTTGATCGGTATCGTACTGACGGGGGCCAATTCCGACGGTGCCTTAGGTCTCAAAAAAATCAAAACACTGGGTGGACTAACCCTAGTCCAATCCATTGATAGTGCAGAAGCGAAAGCCATGCCTGCCGCGGCCATGGCTGCCGTTGATGTCGACCACGTCCTTTCTTTGGAAGAGATTGGTCATTACTTAAATACTTTATGTGATTGCTGAACATGCCTGATAAACCAACCCTACTCATCGTTGATGACAAAATCGAAAACCTACTGACTTTAGAAGGTTTACTAGAATGCTTTGATGTCAATTTGGTGCGTGCCACGTCAGGCGAAGAAGCGCTTGCCCACACCTTAGATCACGACTTTGCCCTGGTCTTGCTTGATGTACAAATGCCAAACATGAATGGCTTTGAAGTCGCCGAGTTAATGCGTGGGAATCGTAAGACGCGCAATATCCCAATTATCTTTGTCACTGCGGCATCCAAGGCCGATGAACACATTTTTAAAGGGTATGAGCATGGCGCTGTTGATTACTTATTAAAGCCGCTGAATACCCTGGTGTTTCAAAGTAAGGTGCGGGTTTTTCTCGAGCTTTACGAGCAGCGACATGCACTTAAGAAAAAAACCTTAGAGTTCGATCAGAAATTGGCCGAATTGGAAGAGTTGCAGCAGCAACTTGAAGAGACCAACGAACAACTATTGTTGCTGTCAACCACTGACAGTTTAACCGGCCTGAATAACCGTCGTCGTTTTGAAGAAATATTCCAAGACGAATGGCACCGCTCACAACGTTCAAGTGTCCCTATTTCGATGATCATTTTTGACATAGACCACTTTAAGAAATACAACGACACCTTTGGTCATCAACAAGGCGATGAGTGCTTACGTATGATTGCTGAAGCCATTCGTAGCATGAAGCTTCGCTGCCTCGACAAAATCGCGCGTATTGGTGGTGAAGAGTTTGCCGTTATATTGCCTGAAACAGAAATGGAAGGCGCAAAACACGTTGCCAACCGCATTCGCACCACGATAGAAGAGTTAAGTATCACCCATAGCCATCATGCAACATTGCCATACGTAACGGCGAGTCTCGGCGTTTGCTCCATCGTGCCAGAAATAGACACCAACCCAAGGTTGCTTCTGAAAAAAGCCGACGAAGCGTTATATCGCGCCAAACGTACTGGCCGAAATCGCATTGCCGAAGCGCAGTTTGACGAGTTGTACGAGCAGATCTAACTCGCGTTTTCAACGGTGTACATTAGGGGCTGCGGCCCCTTTTCTACCCTTCTTTCTCTTCTCATTTCTTTGTCTATCCATCGCAACTCTGGTCACTCCCGCTTTTTGCCTTAACTTACTTCCTTATAATAAATTCTCACCATTCGAGAAAAAGATAGATTTATTTCATTCCTTTTCCTATCTAATAAGAATTATATTTGTGTTATAGATTTGTACACGATAAAAAATGATGAAAGACAACAAGATGAACGCCAATCAGGTTAATGAGAAAACCCTACAACTGCTGATGCAGGTCGCGGTGAACGACGAGCCCGTTTCAGCCAAGACCTTAAGTGAACAGCTTGCTGTTCCGCTCAGCAGCTTGTATCGCCATTTAAAGCTCCTAAAAGAGTGGAACCTGATTGAAGAAAGTGCCCATGAAAAAACCTTTATCGTGGGACCCGCCGCGTTACTTTTGATGCGTAGTTACCAAACGTCTCAGCACAGTCTTGAATCTGTCGAGACAATTTTGGCGCGTTTGCAGCATCAAACCGGCGAGTTGGCGGCGTACATGGTGCCCGTGGGTTATCGCGCTTTGTGCGTTCGTCAAAAAGAGAGTATGCAGGCGCTACGCTGTAGCTACGTCCAGGGTCAAAGTCAACCTCTACTGCGTGGCGCCTCATCGAAAGTCATGTTGGCCTTCATGCCACCTGAACGATGTGAAAGGATTTTACGCTACTTCGGTCAAGAAGCTCGTTTAAATCAGTGGCAAACCGAATTAGAGATAATTCGTAAAAACGGTTATGCCGTCAGCACATCAGAAATCGATCCCGGCGTGTCTGGCATCAGCGCCCCGGTAATGAAAGGAAGTAAATTGATCGGAGCGGTTTCCGTCATGGCTCCAGCTCATCGAGTTGAAGCGGATAAGCAGCGTATCATTTTACATGTTTTGCAGGCAGCGAGAGCGCTTCCACCAGAAAGGTAATGCAGTCATGTTAGGCTTTTTCAAACGCAATCAAAAGAACCATACTGTTCAACATCATCACTATCCGTACTCGTTTATCACCGTCAGCGAGTACATCAAACCGATGACAGTAGTAGAGTTTGAATCTGCCCAACAGAGCTTAGAAAGCGCAAGCGAATGGTTATATCAGAGCCATCAAAAGCGCAACATTGCGTTGTGCGCACATTTTAGCCATCACGATATTGAAAACGGTCATTATCAAGAAACGTTGAGCCAAATGGTCTCACGCCATGCGATCCCTGTCGTATTGACCAATTGCCATGAAACCCTGCTCTCTGCCCTACCCGTCGTACTGGCAGGACATGAAGAAGTTGGTTTAATGAACATCAACCACAATATGGGACTGAAATCGACGCTGAATGTGAAGTTAGGTTCCGCCTACCATTTTGCGCTCACTCGCTATCCAAACAGCCGGGCGTTTTTTGTTGGCGTCAGTCAAGAATCAACCGCAAACGAGCTGTTTGAGTACGCGGAAGATCTTGGGTCCAATTGGCTTACGGAAAAAGAGTTTTCGTTCCGTCATCGTTATGATGTAAAAGAGCAAATTGGTAACTTTATCGACCATTGTGACAAGCTCGTTCTTTCTATCGATTTGGCTTCTCTTGTCACCAAAGCCAACATCGATAATCACCATACTCTTGATATTCAAATGGTACTGAGAACGCTGCGCCAATGTATTGTATCTGGCAAAGTGTCACTCATTCAGTTGATTGGCTCTCGCGATGGCTTGATTTTCTCAAGAGAGTGCAAAGCGATCTTAGAAGAGTTGGAGCAACTTACCGAGTTTGCCCATCATGCAGCCTAAAAAAATCACCCTCGCGGGTGATTTTTTATTTCTGTTCTCTCGTCAGTTACGACGAGCTTTGATTCGCTTCATCATCGCTAAGCGACGTTCCGCTGCCGCTTGATCCGTTGGCTCATTCGCGTTGTTACGACGGCCTTGACGATTCTTATATGAAGGCTTGCTGTTGAGCTTATCAATGTAAGCCTCACGGCTCTTAGGCTCGTAACCCGCCAATTCAATACGGCGAATACGTTGTTGAATCAGATTTTCAACTTGAACCACCGTTAGCTCTTCTTCACGATTGACAAAAGAGACCGCATGACCTTGTTTTCCAGCACGACCAGTACGACCAATGCGGTGAACGTAGTCTTCTGCCAAGAACGGCATGTCGTAGTTGACCACGTGTGGTAGATCTTCAATATCCAAACCGCGTGCCGCCACGTCGGTCGCAACCATCACACGAACTTTTCCTTCTTTGAACTCTTCAAGCGCACGGCGACGCGCACTCTGCGCTTTATCACCATGACACACATTTGCTTTGATGCCGTCGAGCTTCAACTCTTTGACAATGTCGTTCGCCGTTTCTTTGTAGTTAACAAAGACCAACACTTGTTGCCAGTTTTTACGACCGATCAACTCAGAAAGCAGTTCTGTTTTACGTTCTTGATCAACAGGATACAACACGTGCGCTACCGTATGCGCCGTGGTGTTTTCGCGCTCGACCGCAATACGTTTTGGCTTGCGCAGAATGTCTTTGGACAGTTCGTTCAATTGGCTTGAAGTCGTTGCTGAGAACATCATGATTTGTGGGTTGGTTTCAACATCCAACATGATCTTACGCACCGCGTTGATGAAGCCCATATCGAGAATACGGTCAGCTTCATCAAAGACAAGGAATTCGATGTTCGCCACTGACACATTGCCTGACTCGATGTGCTCTTCTAGACGACCAGGCGTCGCAACGAGGATATCGACGCCATTCTCAAGCATACGCTCTTGGCTCGACATTTTTCGACCTCCGAAGATCGCCGCTACAGAGAGACTCGTGTACTTGGTATAGGCTTTGATGTTATCCGCTATCTGCTCTGCCAGTTCTCGAGTTGGCGCAAAAATCAGTGCTCTCGCCGTTTTACGCGAAGCAGACTTTCCGCTATCGAGCAATTGTTGGATCAGTGGAAGAGAAAAAGCCGCTGTTTTACCCGTTCCTGTTTGGGCGGTAGCAAAAATATCGTGCCCGCGACGTGCAACAGGAATGGCTTTTTGCTGAATTGGGGTTAGCTTTTCGTAACCGCACTCTTCGAGCGCTTTCACGACTTCCGGAGCAAAACCTTGAGATGCAAATGACATTGAGCGTTTCCTTAAACAGACAATAATGGTTCGCCGATACAAATGGCCGCACATTCTACATGAAAATGAGTGATATATCTCAATCTAGTGAAAATATTTTAGGATTTTGAAAAATACTCTTCCCTGATTCTAAATGGTTGCGCGGCAAATGGGTCAAATTTAGCGCAATTCAGCACCGTAGACACATTCTTCAACAATTAATCGCTGCAAAAGTACAGAACACCAAACGGTATGGTATTGATTATTGGTCTGACCTCATGGTTAAATTCGGCCCATAAAAACAATACAAAACACAAAATATAAAAACTCTTTTTCGCTTACTGCCATTGTTTCCATTAAGTTTGTAGGAAATTTTAGATGTCCAAATGGCATTTACTTGCGTTGTCTATTTCACTGCCTTTTACCAGCGATGCGCTCGAGTATGATCTTTATAATGCAGAACACTTTAACCAACTGTGTAACCAAAGTACTTCACAAACCGGAGATACCTTCCGCTGTAATGGTGCATTTTCTTTGCCAGCAGGCGCAAAACTTGTCGCTTCAAACGCACCTAACCAAGGCGTCAAGCTTTCTGCTCATAGTGGCATCAAGCTTCATGGCAATAACCAAGTCGGAAGTCCGGATAGGCGCATTTCGTTAGAGGCGTTGTCGACCGGCATTTCAATTTTGCAGCCCAATGGCGGACTTCCACCTTCGACGTATCATCGCAGCCAGATATTCGGTGATCTAACTTCACAAAACTTCATTCACATGCACAACGCTGAGGTGGATGGTGATGTCACAACAAAAGGTCTGGAGGTTATGGCGGAAGGTGACCATAACATCATCAATGGCAATGTTTTTGGCCACCACAAAGTGTTTTTGAGAAACACCAACGTCTGCGGCAATGTTGAGTCTCAAGGTCATGAAATTCAACTCATGTCGAACAAAGCTACCCACTACGTTGTCGGAAATATCACGTCGCTAAACAAGCTTGATCTAAGAAACGTCGATGTTTATGGTCAAATACACTCTCCGGGAGCCAGCGGCCGACTCGACCTTTCTGGCAGCGCAGTTTATGCCCAAAAAGTTGCCTTGAAATTGCACCAAGATGGCACGGTAAAAAACGGCGTTGTTTGTGGTGAAATCACGACTCACGAATCCAAGATTCACAACGTAAAAAACTACTGTGGTATCGGCGATCTCGGTTGTGATTATTCCAACCAAGGGGCTAACACGGCGTGCCCTGTGCCAGAAAACATCCCTTTGTGTGAGATCAAGCCCCCGGTTGATCACGATTACGAGTTTGTCATTAGCCCAGATAACGTCATGGCGCTGATGTGTGGAGAAAACCTTCCTCAGTTCAATATAACAACCTCCAATAATGGAGAGTTAGCCAGCGTCAGCATGTTTGCAGAGGTCTCTGATCCCGCATTATTTGATGTCGTGATCGCCAATGGCATCGGTTCCGGCGCTTACCCGAATTTTGTTTCCTCCAGTCAGGGGCAACTTCGCCTTGTCGTGCGACCTAAAAACATCAGCGCCATCAAGTTGGATCGGCATTACACCTTAAGCGTGTACCCAAATGGTGAGCCCCAAAAACGTAAGACCGTGCGCTTCTTGTTCACGCCTTATATGTTTGAAACGTATGATCCTAGTTCTGGCCAAGCCATCAATGAGCTCGCTCTGGTTGCGGCAAAACCAGAGCCTTTAGGCGTTCGACTGTTGGCCTGCAATGACAAAGGGAAGCCTGTTGTTGCGAGCAGCTATCACGGCAGCCCGACCATCACTCACACCGTGACTACGCCTTCAAAACAACAAGGAGGTCGTGATGGTGAACGCGTCTATAAACCTATATTTACCAGCGGCATAAGTGAAAGTACGATTTCACTTTCTGAGTCTGGGCTATTTGCGTTAAACATCCATGATACTTTTGACTGTGCAGGCTTCGACCAATGCCCGCCATCTGGAAAAAACAAAGTGTCTGGCCGTTTATCACTCAAAGTTCGCCCTTGGACCCTCGCTATTTGCGAAGGTGATCGCCCCCTAGAGTCTGGCGATGCGTTAGGTGGTTCGCCTTTTCTTGCCGCTGGCGAACGTTTTTCTCTCAATCTCATGCCTATTCAATGGGTCGCTAACGGTAGTATTACTCAGGCAGTCAACACGCAAGCGCTCTGCTCTACACCAGTAACGCACAACTTTTATCTGTCCAGCGCCCCTGCGGCGAGGGTAAAACTAAGCAGTCAGCAGGCAACGCCAGTCGAAACGGCGACAATGCAGACTCAACGGCTGGAAAGTGACTCTGGAATGGAGAGAGCGCATGATGACGTCACCAATGGTGCGTATTGGTTTGATGGATTGCAATGGCGAGAAGTTGGCAGCCTCAGAGTGCAATCCGACCTCGTTGATCCTTATCTTGGTATGCAGGTAAACCAAGGTTATCGCCACATTGGGCGTTTCTATCCCAAGTTTTTTAAGGTACACAACCAGCAGTGGGATTATCCAAATAGCCAAACCTTTGCTTATATGAATCAGCCATTTGATCAGGTAATCGTCGATATCGACGCGTTAAATAGCCTTAAAGAACCCGTCGCCAACTACCATTATTTCTCATCCACGGCGCACTTTGAACTGGCAGAACTCGGCGATCACCTAGAACGGTTTGTCACGCCTTCTCTTGCGCCTACTCAATGGCGCGAAGAGCAAGGCAGCAGCGTAGGCCGCATTCGCATCATGAAGCAGGATCATTGCGCCAACAGCGCCTGTTGGCTGAAGGACGAGATTGGCCAAAATTACCCTGATGGGCCTTTTAACACCTACTCTGACTCTGCAGTAAGCAAAATTGGCCTCGTCTATCTTGAAAACGCGGACCCTGTGGCTTTTTACGACGACAAGCATATTTTGCCCGTTCAACCCGATGTACGATTTGGCCGACTCAATTTTGAAGATGTGGGTGGATATCAGGGACAAACCATCGTCGTACCTTTGGATGTGGAATATTGGCGATCGGGTGAGTTTGTTAACAACAAACATGACCATTTCACTCTCGCTGATGGCGCAAAACACTACCAACAACCCATTTGGTCACACAGCCTTGAGAACAACGCCTATCTCACTGGTATCGGCAAGATGCTGTACGGAAGTACTGAAGGCATCAAAGCAACACAAAAAGTCCCTGCTCGCGAACAGATTCGCTTTTGGTTGGATTTGACTGCCAATCAAAACAATCTACCTTGGCTGCAATACGATTGGGATAAAACAAGTGACGGAGAAGAAGATCCTTCAACCGTTGTCACTTTCGGCATTCATCGTGGTCACGACAAAATCATCTTCCGTGGTGAGCCGAATTTGACGGGTGTTCTCTAGCGATTAAAAAAGCCAGTGATGAAAATCACTGGCTTTTCGCACGATTCATTCACTTTCTATCCGTGAATATTCGCCAATTTCAGCAGGATCGTTTCAAGCTCATCCCATGGCATTAGCTGTGAATCGATAACTTCGATTCTGGACTCGAATCCTTCCAAGCTCATTTGATTCACCGACACAACGCCATTGGCGACGTTAAAGGCGTAACAGCCTTGATCTGTGTTCACTACCGCTTTCACTCGCTCTGCAGTTAATGCTGAGAACATTGAAAAAAGCGCCTCAAACTCAAAGCGATATTCAGCACCAATTAGCCAACCACAACTGTAATACCCTTGGCCTTTATTCTCTTTGCGCACAAAAGCACGACCAGGTGGCAATTCAAACTGTGGCTCCATCTCCGCATGATGGTGGTGATGCGGTTCAATATGCGTTGAAGCACTGCCGTAAACACGTTCAATATCCAGCACTTCTACCGGCAACTGACCATCATGAATCAACTTACTAAAGACTTTGGAAGGCGATTGGTCTGTCACCCAATCATTGAAAACATCAATGTCATGCGAAGTACAAAGGTCCACTTTACTGCCAATCACCACATCTGCACTGTCGAGTTGGTCGTTAAAGTTCTGGTTGTTCAGGTACTTTTCATCGCTGAGGTTGCGTGGGTCCACCAGCGCAATGGTCGCTTTGAGATCGACATACGGTTCATATTGCGCAGACGTCAATGTGGCAATCACTTGTTTCGGGTGACCAAGCCCTGTGGGTTCGATAAGCAGACGATCGGGCTTTTGACGCAACAATGTGTTGATGCCAACACTCATCGGCACGCCTGCGGTGCAGCACATACAGCCGCCCGGTACTTCTTTGATCAGCGCGCCGCTGTCGGTCATCATTGCACCGTCAATGCCAATCTCGCCAAACTCATTCACCAAAACCGCCCACTTTTCATTGGCTGGCTTTTCTTTCAGTAAGTTTAGAATGGTGGTGGTTTTTCCTACACCGAGAAAACCCGTAATGATATTCGCCGGAACCTTGTTGTTCATCGTTATCTCCGCTCTGCGATGGCTACTTGCTGTCTGTATTGTACTTTGCCATGACTAAAGCTCAACTGACATTGCGATTTCTCTTCGTCTCTTTCTAAAATCATTTTACAATCCGCGTCCCAACGATTAAGCAGCACACTGGAGAGCCCATTTGAAACTGAGCAAACGCATTCAAGCTATCGCGGAAATGGTGAACCAAAAGTACCAGCATATTTGGGATTGCTGTTGTGATCATGGCTACCTTGGTTTTGAACTGCTACGACGCTCTCCAAACACTACCGTGCATTTCGTTGACATCGTTCCTACACTTACCGACAAAATCTCTCACACTCTTGCGAAATTTGGCGATGTACAGGCCGTGAATTGGCAAGTGCACTGCATGGACGTGGGCGATCTGCCTCTCGCCAAGCACACTGGTAAACATTTGATCATCATAGCAGGCGTTGGTGGGGATCTGGCTTTAGATCTGGTTAAGCGTATTCAGGATAACCACCCACACTCAGAGTTGGAGTTTCTGCTCTGCCCTGTCCATCACCTTTACACCTTGCGAGACGCATTGCACGGTATGAACTTCCGGCTTATCTCGGAGCGACTGGTCGAAGACAATCGACGCTGCTACGAAATCTTACACATCAGTAATGCTCTGGCTGTTACCACACCAATCAGTATCACTGGTGAACAGTTATGGCATGAGGCCGATTCGCGCTTGGCATTACGCTACCAACAGAAAACCATTGCTCATTACGAACGATTAAAGCGTGGCCACGGCAAAGAGGTTGAGCGCATCATTCAGGCGTATCAACAAGTTAAACTTGCCGAGCTCGATTAGGCCCAAAGAGAGCGCGTCACGATTTGTTGCGCTCACTTAATTTGTTCAGGTGTAATCGCGCGATCACGTCCCAAACTTTTCGCTTGGTAAAGGCACATATCTGCGGTAACAAAAGCGTCAGAGCTGTTTTTCAACTCATTGAGGCCGCACGGTTCACTCGCCCCTACTGAAATAGTGATGTTGTAATTTTTTCCTTTCAATTGATAAGCGGAAGTACGAATCGACTCCACCAGCTTTTGCAAACGTAAAGGAAGATCATCGTCATTTTTGAGTACCAGAAGAAATTCTTCACCACCCCAACGCACAAACAACTCATCGGATGCCAACTGTTGTTTGATGCGTTTGGCGGTTTCGACGAGGACAAAATCCCCAATCTCATGGCCATGCGTATCGTTGATCGATTTAAACCAGTCAAGATCAACAAGAACAATTCGATAGAGATGGGCTCGATTGAGCAGATTTGGTGTTTCAATTTCACTTTGGAAGAAACGTCTATTGTTGGCCCCTGTCAGCGGGTCCACATAAGACAGCGTTTGCAAATGAAGGTTGTGCTTGCGAATAATGGCCATTCTGCGCACTCCCAAAAGCAAGAGCAGCCCGACAATCACAATCCAAATCATTAGAATACGCTGACGTTGCTCATTCAAACTACGCTCTAATTCGCGCAGCTGATTTTGCGCTTCGTATAGATCGCGCTCTTTCGCGACTTCTTGTACTTCAAAGGAGGTTTGTAGAGCGTGAACTTCGCCAATAATTTGCTGTTTCTCTTGGGCGTAATACTTCTTATAGAGGCTTAACGCTTCTGCATATTGCCCTTTTGCTTCGAGAATGTTGGCCCGTAATAAATGGGCACGAATGGTCCAACGAGCATGTTGTAAATGTTCAAATGTGGCGATAGCACTATCCACTGCACTTTGCGCCGCATCCAACTGTTTACCCGCTAAATACCCTTCCGCCTGAATATAAGTGCAAATGCCATTTTGCAAAGGATAGGTATTGTTTGCATCGAGCTTGATACAGGCGACGGCGACATCAATTGCACGTTTGAAATCTTCATCAAGCAAATACAGCCGAGCCTCACTTTTGAGTTTCAAAATCCGATAATACGTCGAGGTGTTCTCGCCAAAATAACGTAAGGCCCTATGATACGCAGCTTTGGCTCGCTCCTTTTGTTTAAGCTGTTGGTAAACAAACGACTGATTAAGCAATATCACCAGTTGACGATTGGGCTGAGTCACACCGATCGATTCATAGAATGTTTCGGCCCGTTGGAGAAAATCCAATGCCTTATCCCACTGTTCTAAATGAACATAAAGCAGCCCTAAGTTGTTAAGATAACGGCCAATAAACGCGTTGTTAGGAAACCTTTCACTTAGCTCTAACCCTTGGTAAAACGCCAATTGTGAGCGCTTTAGTTGATTGGTGGCATTGTACAAGATACCCAAGGTGTTAAAACCTTCCAGTAACAAGAAATCGGCACCGTTTTCATTTGCCATCGCCATACCGAGCTCGACGTGCTTTAACCCCTCATCAAACTGACCTTGCTTCAACTCTCGTCCCGCTTTTTCGATAATCAACTGGGCACTCAACCAAGCAATTTTTCGTTGAGACGCAAACTGCTCTAACTGGCCAGTTAAATGGTCAATTCGCTCTTGAGATTGTTGTGTTTTGGCGATTTCACGTTTAATCAGCAAGGTATAAATATGCTCTAGACCCGCTCTTGCATTGTGATGCTGAGTTTCCCACTTTGTCCCCTTCTCCCATTCAGCGAGTAACGCTTGCGCTTTATCGGGTTCTATCTGAACCAATGGCATGATGGCGAGTAATGGATGATGAGCAGAAAAGGTTTTGAGCTGCTCTTCGGGGGAGGCTAACGTTTTTACCGAGCGGGTTTGGGGATATGAAGCCGTATCTTGATCAACAAACACGTCCCAAGTCACGATAGACAAAGCGAGAAGAAGTAAAATTAATAGAGAAAAAGCGAGCTTTTTGTGCATACCAATGTCGACTCTCTTTGTCGGTCCACCGCAACAACCTCGATTTGTTTTTCATCAGATCGAATGGCGTAGATTCATTTGCCTAAAACTTCAAACACTTATCATATTCATTCAGGAAAACGATATCGTGGTTGCTGAAAATTACGGCGAAAGTAGCATACATTTAGTGATAAATCTCAAACTTTTGCCTAAATTGGTTACCCGGTCAAAATAAACCAATGATTGACTTATCAATCATTTACTAAAAAAGCAAAGACTCTAACAAATCCATAACCCACTGTTTTAAAATACATTTTATTTCAACAACCCCAAGTCACCTCTCATACTTTCTAAGCCATTTTGGGTTTGACGCCTTTTAAAAGCATTCCTACGGTTTATATGGCTAAACAGTAAAGCTAAGGGTGGCTTATGAATAAAAACAAAATCGTTATGGCACTAGGACTCAGTGTCAGCGTTAGCCTATTGGGCTGTGGCGGAGGAAGCTCAAGCTCCTCTGGAGGAAGCTCTTCCAGCTCCTACTCCGTAACAGCAATCGATGGCTACTTACAAAATGCACAGGTTTGGTTGGACTTAAACAAGAACTTCATTTGGGACACTGGTGAACCAAAAGCGACCACTGGCGCCGGAGGTAAGGCAACCCTAGATGTTACAGGAATAGATAACCCTGAAAGCTACCCGATCGTGGTAAAAGCAATCAAAGGGAAAACCGTAGACGAAGACACCGGTAACACGATCGCTACAGATTACGTCATGTCTGCCCCAGCTGGTGAACAAGATATCACCCCTCTTTCTACAATGGTTCACGTTCTTCTCGAACGAGATACAAACCTCAGTAAAGAAGATGCAGTACAGACCGTCGCCACTCAACTTGGCATCACGAGCGATGAAGTACTTGGTGACTATATTGAGGATAACGATGTCGAAGCCGCGTTTGGCGCGAAAACATTGGTTTCTTCTGGCGTATTACCGGAAACCCCAGAGGAGCTTGCATCAGAAGCGGATGAAGAGACCACAACCACAAGTACGTTTCTAACCGAAGCGCAAACCGTCAATACCGAAACAAAAGACCACATTGAAACCGAGAAATCAGCACTGGGCGAAGGCGAAGAGCTCAACCTCAATGACAAAGTGGGCACTTTTGACCCAGAAACGGGCGAGGTCACGTTCGAAGAGGATAGCGATGGTGACGGCGTTGCCAACAGTCAAGACTGGGCACCAGACAATAGCGAAGAATGGTTAGACAGTGATGGTGATACTATTGGCGATAACGCCGACACCGATGACGATAACGATGGCACCCTCGATACGGATGACGATTTTCCATTTAATCCAAACGAAACAAAAGACACTGATGAAGATGGTATTGGTAACAATGCCGATACCGACGATGACAACGATGGCACCCTCGATACTGACGATGCGTTCCCGTTAGACCCCGAAGAAACTCTCGACACCGATAAAGATGGCATTGGTAATAACGCCGATACTGACGATGATAACGACGGTGCACTTGATGGTGACGACGCGTTCCCGCTCAACCCTGAGGAAACGACCGATACAGATAAAGATGGCATCGGTAATAATGCGGACACCGACGATGACAACGACGGTATCTTGGACGTCGATGATAGCAACCCAACCGTGCCTGATCTCAACCCAATAGAACAAGTTATTCAGTTTATGCAAAACAACTCTATGTTCTATGCACTATGGGCTGATCATGAGTACAACGATGCTACTGGCACTGAAAGCGTTGAAATTTATGTAGAAAAATTCACCTTATCCAACAACATAGGTACGGTAACCGAAGCATATCAAATGCTGCCTGATGGTCGTAAAGTGGCCGACGAGCCTGATGCCAACGATGAAGACGATATTGTATTGGGTCCAGATGGATGGCAAACATTCAACGACACTTACGCTATCGCCATCAACAGTGATGCGGTTTCGGTGTATCCGGAAGAGGTTCCAAGCCTAACAAACACTGCTTATGGTTACGTTAAAGACCTAAGTGGCCTCAACATGGCTGAGCACTCTGGTGAACTCGGTGATTACGTAGACGCAGACGCTGTGTTCCCAGAAGGAGCGGAAGGGGGCATCGTTAAACTCACTGCTGACGTTGACCAATACTTCCTCTGGTTCAAACCTTGGTTCTGGCGAGCATCCGGCAACACAAGTGACGATGGTCATAACGCCACCAACCTAACGGAAATTCAAGTCGCACCAGCGGACATTTCTCAAACGGGTGACGATGTACATACCGCGAAAGGCATTTCAATTGGCATGCACGTTGGTGTCCAGTTTGTGACTGATGGTACGACGCGTTTTATGACGCTTGATTGGTGGAACGAAAGTACTCAAGCCCCTGGAACAGTCACCATCAACGGCACTGGCACGTGGAGTCAAGTGGTTGTCAACGGTGAAACCATCATTCGCTATAGCGTGCCGGATAGTGTGGTTGAAGCATGGGGCGACGTTTGGGATAACGACTCACAACAACTCATTCTCTCTGTGTACGGTGGAATTGTTCATAGCGGCGACTATCTACTTGCCGGACAAAGTGAAGACGATGATGAGGGCTACCTACTGAACGAAACCGCGAAAGAAGCCTTGCTTGGAGCGGTTAATCTACCCGGTTGGTGTCCAATCACCGAAGTCGCCTCTGGTGCAACCCTTGCAGATTTCCAAGCGCAAATCGCCGACTGTCAGTTACCCGTGATGGATCCTGAAGGTGCGGTACTTTATCGCGTCAATAGCAGTGGGGAAACCCGAGTCCAAGCGTATGCCGCCAACAACGAAGCATTACGCTTCAAAAATGGTACGCCAAGCACGAAATATTGGATGGTAAACCAAGAAGGCACGCTTGAGTTTGGCGAAGACGCTCAGAATATCTGGGATTACAAACGCGCTATCATGGATGTGGATGAAGATGGCATTCTCTCCATGGCAACGTTTGATCCAGAAACGGGTGAAATCTCACTTGGTCTCTATCAAGAAGTGGATCTCAGCCAACCATTTACCTATTGCGAAACCTCCAATAGTGACTGGGATGATGTGAACGAAGTGCCAACCACCTTCTTCTCCTTTGACACCTACGCTGATGCGCTGAAAGGTTGTGTGGATGATACCGCCTATCGCACGGCTAAATTCACCTCCACTTTCATTGGTGAACAATTGGTGATGAAAGATGAAGATGGCACACTCACGTTCTTAGCCAATAAAACCGGTACGTTTGTCAGCACGGATGAAAATATCCAGTTTACTTGGACAGAACATGACGCTGAAAATGGCATCATAGCCTTGAGCTACTCCTTCGTTGACGATAACCAAGTGACGCAAAACAATACCACCTACATGGGCTTTGCCTACAGCAATGGTATTCAGTTTAACGTCAAAGGTTTTACTGTCTCGACAGAATGGAATAGCAACACCATTGGTTCTCAAGGTGAGATTTGGGATGGGCTCTTTATCCACCCTGAATCTGAGCAAGCCTTGATTGACTACGGTTTTATTGAGGCTCCAACACCGTAGTTGAACGTTGTACAGCAGATATAAACCAAGGCCAAGTTTTCACTTGGCCTTTTTATTGTCTTTTTTTGTTGTCGTTTTAGACCGCTCGAGCACTAGCCTAGAACGTAAACCGCGTCGTTTTCCACCAACACTGGCCATGTCGTTAACGTGACCGATTCATCTTCAAAGCACTTACCTGTTTTTAAGCAAAAATGCTGTTTATACAGCGGAGAGGCAACGCAGAGCTCACCTTGGATATCCCCGACAATGCCGCGGCTTAACACAAAAGCTTTGCCAATCGGGTCCCAGTTTTGTATCGCAAACACCCCCTCCTTAGGCACATAAAACATCGCCAATTGCTCATCATTCAGTAACACTGGATGGCCATGGTCACTTTTCAGTTCATTGAGATGGCAGATAAATTGTTTACTTTGCATCGCTTATTCCTCCAGTTTGACAGGGATACGTTGGCCACGCGTACGTTGGTAGCCCAATAGCGTGCTCTGCTGGGTTGAGTTAATGAACGGTCTGAAACGCATCAATTTTTCAGGATTGGTTAAGGTTTGCTGCCACTCACAGTGATAGGTGTCCACGACATGCGCCATTTGCTGCTCAAGTTGCTCACACAGATGGAGCGAATCGCCCAGAACGACGCTTTTGAGATAATCCAATCCACCATCAAGATTCTCCAACCACACGGAGGTGCGTTGTAGACGATCCGCCGTGCGCACGTAAAACATCAACACACGGTCGATCAGCGTAATCAGCTCTGCTTTACTCAAATCAGCCGCTAACAGGTCGGCATGTCTTGGGCGCATGCCACCGTTACCACAAACATACAAGTTCCAGCCTTTTTCTGTCGCGATCACGCCAATGTCTTTGCTTTGCGCTTCAGCACATTCACGCGTACACCCTGATACAGCAAACTTCAGTTTATGCGGCGCTCGCAGTCCTTTGTAACGATTCTCAAGTTCAATGGCTAGACCCACTGAGTCATCCACGCCATAACGACACCAGGTTGAACCGACACAAGATTTCACCGTGCGCACGGATTTGCCGTAAGCATGGCCGGTTTCAAATCCAGCATCGATCAAGGTTTGCCAAATCTCCGGTAACTGCTCCACCTGAGCACCAAACAGGTCAACGCGTTGACCTCCGGTGATTTTGGTGTAGAGATCGTACTGGCGAGCCACCTCCCCTAACACGATAAGCTTCTCTGGGGTGATCTCGCCGCCAGAGATGCGGGGAACAATAGAGTAAGAACCGTCTTTTTGCAGATTGGCCATAAACGCATCGTTGGAATCCTGCAAAGGTGAATGTTCCGGCTCCATGATGTGCTCATTCCATAATGACGAGAAAATTGACCCTGCGGTGGGCTTGCATATGTCGCAGCCATGACCCTTACCGTGCTTCGCCAACAAAGTATCGAAATCGCGAATTTTCTCCACTTGGCATATGTGATAAAGCGCCTGCCGCGTTTGGCTAAAGTGCTCACAAAGCTGGGTATTGACTTCTAAGCCCATGACGCTCAGTTGCTGATCAAGCACCGATTTGACCATGGCACTGCACCCGCCACACCCGCTACCGGCTTTGGTCTTCGCTTTTAACTCGCCAAGCTCATGCGCTCCCGCCTGAATCGCGCTGATCAGATCACCTTTGGTGACGTTGTGGCATGAACAGATCACCGTGTTGTCACTGACATCCCCTTTCAGCGCACTGGTGTCAAACAGCAAACTGACCGCAGGCTGCGGCAGTGGGGTTTTGTTCAAGTAGCTTTGCAACAGCACATCATAATCTTGGTTGTCGCCGATTAAGATCGCCCCCAGCAAGGTGGTGCCACTTTGATCCACCACCAATTTTTTGTAGATGCCCGCAGCCGCATCGTGCAGTACCATTTCCGTCGCCTTCGGTGTGGCTTTATGCGCATCACCTATCGACGCCACATCCACCCCCAATAATTTGAGCTTGGTGCTCATGTCTGCTCCGCTAAACTCAGCCTCGCTGCCCCCTCTCAGTTGCTGCGCCACTACTCGCGCCATCGCATATCCAGGTGCCACCAAGCCGAAGATTTTTCCTTGCCACAGTGCACACTCGCCAATGGCGTAAATCGCAGTATCACTGGTTTGACAAGCGTTATTGACCACGATGCCACCGCGCTCACCCAGCTCAAGGCCACAATCACAAGCCAGTTGATCTCGTGGTCGAATGCCTGCCGAGAACACAATCACATCCACCTCCAGCGGCGGAGCGTCTTTAAACACCATGCGATGGTAAGCGGTTTCACCGTCAATGATTTTTTCGGTGGCGGTTGAGGTATGCACCGTTAAGCCAAGTTGCTCGATTTTGCTTTTCAGCACCTCGCCTGCACCCTCATCAAGTTGGACTGGCATTAAGCGTGGCGCAAATTCGACGACATGCGTTTCTAAACCAAGCAGCCTTAAAGCATTCGCCGCTTCCAAACCGAGTAACCCTCCGCCAATCACGGCACCTTTCTTCGCACCGAGACACGCTTGTTTAATCTGCGACAAATCATCCAAGGTTCGATAGACAAACACCTTGCTGCGCTCACTCCCTGCCATTGGGGGCACAAATGGGTAAGAGCCGGTGGCAAACACCAATTGGTCATAACTCAGTTGGCTTTCATCTTCCAATGTGACTCTTTTGCTTTGTCGGTCAATGCCCACCACCGCAACGCCCAATATCAGTTCAATGCCATGCTTCTGATACCACTCTTCACTGCTGAGTAATAAGTCGTGCTGGCTTTGTCCTGAAAACATCGCCGAGAGGTGAACACGGTCATAGGCGACGAATCGCTCTTCGCCAATCACGATAATTCTTTTTTCCAAATGGCTGCCACTGGCGACGAGCTGTTCCACCAGTTGATGACCTACCATGCCATTGCCAATGATCACTATGCTTTCCATGCGTTTTCCCTCAGGCTGTTTTTATCGGTTTTGCTTGCGAGTGTTGAACGGTGCGCGCCGTTGCCGCTTCGCCTTTACTTTGCTTCTCATATAAGAATCTCAACACAGCTTGGCGATAGTGTTGGTATTGCGGGTCGTCCGCCAAGGCGACGCGATCACGTGGTCTTGGCAGCTCAATCGGGAGAATTTCGCCAATCGTCGCCGCGGGTCCATTGGTCATCATGACAATTTTGTCGGAAAGCAAAACCGCTTCATCGACATCGTGCGTAATCATGATCACCGTGTTGTTGAGCTCGGCTTGAATGCCCATCAGTGCATCTTGCAAACGCGCGCGAGTCAACGCATCCAAAGCACCAAACGGCTCATCCATCAGCAGCACTTTAGGTTGTAAGGCCAACGCTCGAGCAATGCCCACCCGCTGCTTCATACCGCCTGAGATTTCATCCGGTTTTTTATCGGCGGCGTGGGCCATTTGAATCAAATCCAAATAGTGGCGCACTTGCTCCTTCACCCACGCTTTGCTCTGGCCTTGGGCAATCTGCTTAACGGCCAACTCGACGTTTTGATAAACGGTTAACCAAGGCAACAGCGAATGGTTTTGGAACACCACCGCACGCTCTGGCCCTGGGCCACTGACTTCTCTACCATCGACAATGACACCACCATCGGTCGGCAGATGCAGCCCAGCGACTAAGTTCAACACGGTCGATTTTCCGCAGCCTGAATGGCCAATCAGTGAAATGAACTCGCCTTTTTGGATCTGCAGATCGACGTTTTTCAAGGCGATAAACTCCCCTTGTGGGGTGGGAAAACGCATTCCAAGTTGCGTCAGTTCTAAAAACGATTTTGACATAGTGCCGGCTCCTATCTTAACGACATCTGTTTGTTCCACGACAACCAACGCTGGCATTGCAACATACCGCGATCGAGCAGAAGGCCAATCAAGCCAATCACAATCACCGCCACCATGATGCGGCCAAGTGAATCAGAGCTGCCGTTTTGAAACTCATCCCAAACAAACTTTCCTAGCCCTGGGTTTTGCGCCAACATTTCTGCGGCGATCAACACCATCCACGCAATGCCTAACGAAAGGCGTAATCCGGTAAACATCATCGGAATTGCCGACGGAAGCACGATGATGCGAATGTGTCGCCACCATGAAAGCCTCAATACTTTGCTCACGTTGAGGAGATCTTTATCGACGCTGGTCACACCCACAGCGGTGTTGATCAAGGTTGGCCACACGCTGCATAACGCCACAGTAAACAGCGAGTTGACAAAAGACTTGGCAAAAAGCGGGTCATCACTGACGTAGGTTGCACTGACCACCATGGTGACAATCGGCAACCATGCCAAGGGCGACACCGGCTTTAACAATTGGATAATCGGGTTGAACGCCATGTAGAGCCCTTGGTTGAGCCCAAGAACAATGCCAAGTGGAATAGCAATAAGACTGGCCAACATAAACCCACAAGCCACCGTCACCAAACTGGTAATGATTTGGTCGAAAAAGGTCGGTTTGCCGGTATATGGGCGAATTTTCAACTCGGCTGTAGGATCTTTTGCCAGCTTGGCTGCGTTGCGTTGCTCCTGTCGCTCAATGAAGCGTTGCTCCTTTTCGCGCTCATTGTGGTGCTCTGTGAGCAAATTAGAAAACTGTTGAAAGGTATCCACCGGACCTGGCAATGTGCCCAGCGACGTTTCAACTTGGCGTGCACTTAAGTGCCACGCCAACAAAAACACCAGTAAGCCAATCATGGGCAGTAGAATCAGCCGGCTTTTGTCCGCCACTGCCTGTGAACTGGGAATAAGTGAAATAACATTTCCTGACATAACGACTCCTTGTTAATCATTGATGCGTTAAAGTGACTCAGAGCCTTTCAGGCCAATAGCGAACTGCTGCAGATACGCATTGGGGCTACGGCCGTCATAGCGGATCTGATCAATAAAGTGGGTTTGCGGTGGGCGAAAACCGCTTTCTTGGGCAAAGTCAGGAAAATCGCTGGCACTCAATGTCCCTTCTTCGATTAGCGCTTCTGCGGCACGTTGATAAATCTCTGGGCGATACACCTGCTTGGCGATGTCCATGTACCATGAGTCCGGTTTCTGGTTTTCGATTTGTCCCCAACGGCGCATTTGTGTGAGATACCAAATGGCATCGCTGTAGTAGGGATAGGTGGCGTTGTAGCGGAAGAACACATTAAAATCAGGCACTTGTCGCTTATCGCCTTTTTCGTATTCAAACGTGCCAGTCATGGAATTGGCGATCACTTCCGCATCAGCGCCGACGTACTCGCTGCGTGAAAGCAACTTCACGGCTTCGGCGCGATTGCGGTTATCATTTTCATCTAACCAATGCGCCGCACGGATCAGTGCTTTAACCACGCGGATATGGGTATTGGGGTACTTTTCCGCCCAATCTTGTGCAACGCCAAAGACCTTCTCCGGGTTGTTTTTCCAGATCTCATAGTCGGTCACCACTGGCACTCCAATGCCTTTGAACACGGCTTGCTGGTTCCAAGGTTCGCCAACGCAATAGCCTTTGATGGTGCCCGCTTCCATGGTGGCTGGCATTTGCGGTGGCGGCGTGACGCTAAGCAGCACCTCGGCATTAATTTGGCCACTATTGTCGCCTTTATGCGGCGCATAGTAGCCGGGATGAATACCCCCAGCTGCGAGCCAGTAGCGCAGTTCATAATTGTGAGTGGATACTGGAAACACCATACCCATATTGAACGCTTTACCTTGGTCGCGATAGCTTGTTACGACAGGCTTAAGCGCATCAGCTTTGATTGGGTGAACGGGTTTACCGTCGCTGCCTTTGGCCAAATTGGGCTTCATTTGCTGCCAAACATCGTTCGACACGGTGATCGCGTTACCATTGAGATCCATACTGAATGCAGTGATCACTTTGGCTTGCGTGCCGATACCGATGGTAGCACCCAGCGGTCGGCCTGCCAGCATGTGCGCGCCATCCAGTTCACCATCAATCACGCGATCGAGCAGCACCTTCCAGTTGGCCTGCGCTTCTAACGTCACATACAGCCCTTCATCCTCAAAAAATCCTTTTTCATAAGCGATCGCCAACGGTGCCATGTCGGTCAATTTGATAAAGCCAAACTTTAAGTCCTCTTTTTCAGCCTCGCCAACGTCTGCGAGTACAACTGGTGGAGCAAACGCCAACCAACTTGTTAATACGCCAACTGTCCATCTCTTTTTCATCGATTTTCTCCAAAAAAAAGCGCTACGACTCCAAGGAGTCGTAGCGCCGTTGCTTTCTCTGCAATTACCGCCGTTGATAATTGAGATTCGCCATTCAACAATGTGTCTAACTAAAAATGTGTCTAACTAAAACTATTCCATTAGAACTATTCAATTAGTGTGCCAACGAAATACTCACCATAAATCAGCATGTTATCGTTGTATTCTTGGCGACTTACCACAATGCTGCTTTCATTTAGTGCACCTCGCACCAATTGCACTTTTTTCTCTTACCCCCAAAGTAGTAGGACAACCTTACAGTGTGCTTAACGTCGCAATCACGTTCTTCGCAACTTGCAACATGGGTTGGCTGGTTTGCATCGCGGAACGACGCATCGCTTGATAGGCGGTTTCTTCATCCACTTGTTGAAATTTCATCAGTAGACCTTTCGCTTTTTCAATCACTTTTCGCTCTTGCAATTTGTCATTTAAAAGCGCCACTTTCTCCTCCACCAGTAAGTAACTTTCTCTCAGTTGCGCGGCGTAGTCGATCCAAGGCGCTAAGGGCAAGGTGCTTTCTTCTGGTAAAAACACACAGTCGTGGCAATCTTTTAACTGATTGAATTGTTGAGCAAAAACTTGGCGAAACAAGACCAACACCGGCCGCTTTTGTTGACGGCAATACTCAATGATCAACCGCACTTCGGCGCAAGGGGCGGACCACCCGACGACAACGCAGCTTTCAGGTTCTCGCCGCAGGATGTGTTCCAATTGCCCAAGCTGACACCCCAGTACTTGGTCATACTCTTTTGCCAATCGCTCGGCTAAATGCGCTTGTTGTGTTAATGAATCGCAGCAAACAATCATCGTCCTTTGATAAGGCTTTTTCGTCATAGACATTCCTTGTCGTTTTCGTTATTTCACTATGACATAACAAGGAATGTGCCACCTTGGAGAATGCGCCCATCGATAGCGCACAAATAGCGCAAAAAGAACAGCCAAGGCTGGCTGACCTTGGCTGTGCGGATTAACGGGCGGTATGGATTAATGGATTCGTGGAGATGCGCTATTAGGATTTGAGCTCGCGACGGAAAAACTCCACGGTTCTTTGCCAAGCCAACTCTGCCTCTTCTGGCGCGTAACGGGCGGTGGAGTCGTTATGAAAGCCATGATTGACCTTCGGATAGAGGAAAGCGTTGTAGCGAGCATTCATGGCTTTTAAGTCTTGCTCATAGTCAGGCCAAGTCGCATTCACTCGTTGGTCGAGTTCGGCGAAATGGAGTTGAAGGGGCGCTTTTATGTCCGCTCGTAACGACTTTTCTGCGGGTGTGCCATAAAACGGTACCCCAGCATTGAGCTGTTCACCCATGACGGCCGCCAGCATGTTCACCACATAGCCGCCAAAGCAAAAACCCACTGCTCCTAGCTTGCCATTGCTCAAAGTATGCGTTTTGAGATATTGCGCCGCTGCGATGAAATCTTGCTCTATTTTTGCTCTATCGAGGTTCTTTTGCAGCTCACGGCCTTGGTCGTCATTACCCGGATAACCGCCGACAGGCGCTAATGCATCCGGTGCAAAAGCGACAAAACCCTGCTTGGCTAAGCGGCGTGCGACATCTTGGATGTAAGGGTTGAGACCACGATTCTCATGCACCACGAGCACGACTGGTAGCGGCGCGGTCAGTTGCGTTGGCACCACTAAATAGCCTTTGCCTTCGCCATGGCCTTTTGGTGAGGGGAAGGTTTGATAACTGGCTTTGATATGGGGATCATTAAACGACACTTGCTCCGCCTTTGCGTAATCCGGCAGCAGTGCCTCGGTTAACGTTGCAACGCTAAAGCCAAGCACCGCCAACCCGGCTAGGCGATTTAAAAACTCTCGGCGGTCGATCTTGCCGTGTGCATACTCGTCATACCAATCAAAGGCTTCTTGTGGGATGGGTTGCTTTGTTGCTGAATTCGATGTTTTGCCAACCATGGTGTTCACTCCTAAAAATAGAAAAGCCAAACGGGTGAAATAGGCACACGTTTGGCTTTAAAGATAGTTAACACCTTTGTGTTCGACAAATATCCCCGCACGGTAAGTTGCCGCGAGCTAGGCTGCGATACTAGGCCGATATATTGACCGCCGCGCAGTATTGACGCCAGAAATCATGCGCCTTTTCCAGTGCCGCTTCTCGATCTTGCAGTTCGGTAAACAGCAGCGCGGCTAAGGTTGCCACGATGGTGTTGGCCATCAAGTTCTTCTCTTCGTCCGGCGTTGCAAACGGACAGTTCTGCACAATCGCGATGTCTGAACACATTTGCTCAGTCCAATAATGGGAGGTGACCCCTTCCGGACCACTGAACCACACGGTTTGGCTCACTTTGGGATTAAACTCCGACTCTCCCGACTGGCCTTTAAATGAGATCACGCCATGCTCGGTATAGCCGATTTCATCTTCCACTTCCGCGTGCAACTGCTGGAAACCAGGGTGGAAACTGCCACGCAGGCCGATTTTCGCCCCGCCAGGGTTAAGCGCCCGAACGACAGTGTTGATCGGAGTTCTCAGACCATAACGACTTTTCCAACCAATCATTTTCTCCGCCATTGGCGCAAAATTGCGCAGTGGCAGATAAACGATGCCATCTTGCTCAAGCACGGTTTGGGCTTCTTGCGTAGAGCCCGCCTCACGCAAGCCTAACGCCGCTAAATAATGCTCTGCATGTTCACGCCCAGCGGGTTTGTCGTTGTATCCGTGGAGCAGAACTTTGTAGCCATTATCGGCAAAAATTTTTGCCGCAAGAAGATGCCAAGGCTTACCCGCTGAGGCGCGTTTTCCCGCATAACAAGGCCAATCAATGTCTGCGCCAAAGTTAGGTACTCGACTTTGGAAAGCTTTAACAAATCCCGCGATCTCTTGACGGGTCTCATTTTGCACTCGGATCAGCATCAGCAGCATCGCCATTTGATCATCACCCACTTGACCATCGAGATACTCATCCATAACTTGATAGGCTTGTTCAAACGTCAGGGGTTTACGCCCACGCTCACCGCGTCCAACCGTGCGGATACATTCCAAAATTGTGCTCATACTTCCTCGTTGTTCTTTTGCTGCTTAGCTTCGGTCGTCCTTCTGGCTGGTGATGATCATTCATCAACCTCTCATTAATCACTCGTCAACAAATGAGGCGTTAGCCATGGGCGCGACTGCCGCAAGGGTGGTCTTTAATCTATCCCGCAGTTTGACGACTTCCCCCATAATGATCAATGCCGGACTCACCCCTTTTAGCGCTACTGCTGTTTTTTCCAACGTGGCCAAGGTTGTCACGTACGTTTTCTGATCAGGTGTCGAACCTTGCGTCACGATCGCGACGGGAAAATCTGCACGAACCCCCTGCCCGAGCAAGCCTTGCTCGATCGCGCGTGCCGATTCCAACCCCATGTAAAACACCAATGTTTGCCCCGCTTCAACAATAGCAGACCAAGCAGGAAGTGACCCCGTCACTACAGTACCAGTCACGAGCGTGACACTGCGAGCTACTTCTCGGTGCGTGAGCGGAATAGCGCAGCTCGCCGCACAGCCTATGGCGGCTGTGATGCCGGGAACCACACAGTAACGAATGTTGTGCTCTACCAGCGCTAACGCCTCTTCGCCGCCACGGCCAAAGATGAAGGGATCGCCCCCTTTGAGCCGAACGATTTTGCGCCCAAGTTGCGCAAAGCTGACGAGGATCTGATTGATCTCCTCTTGCTTTAGACTCGGCTCGCCACAGCGTTTGCCCACATAAATTTTGTCAACGTGCTCTGGCACCAGTGCCAGAATTTCTTTGCTGACCAAGCGGTCATAAACCAACAGATCGCACTGTTGCAGCGCGTTGACCGCCTTTACTGTCAGCAGTTCTGGATCGCCCGGCCCTGCGCCGACTAAGTAGACAAAACCTGATGCCGCCGCCCCAGTTGACGTTGGCCGATTCTTGGCTTGCAAACCGCGTGATGAGTGGTAACAAATCGCATGTTCGCTATAGCTGCGATCACGTAATTGAGTGCTGATGCTTGTATCCATAATGCTTTCCTTAGTAGCCGAGTGGATTAACGGCTTGCCTGCGCGATGGCGGCGGTAAAATACTGTTTGAGTTGCGGAATGCACGACCGGCAATTGGTTCCACACTGGAGCTGGTTTTGCAATTGCGTCAGCGTGGTCACGCCCTTTTGCTCAATCGCTTGTTCTATCTGGGTGTCCGTTACACGTAGACAACTGCACACAAGCTGGCTCACACGTGTGGCAAAGCCCGCTTGCATCAGTGCTTGCCAGTTGATGGGTTCACCAATGAGCGTTTGTAACTGTTGATAGTCCGCTTTGAGTGGCTGTGACGAGGCGATGAAGATCGCTTGTAACTTGGCTTGGCTTACCTCATGTGTGTGACTTTGCAGTTGTAGCGTGATCCAACCGAGTTCATGCTGCCAACTCACGCGGCGAACCTTGCTGGCCGCCGGTAGATTTCTCTCCGCCAGCTGCTGTGGAGGCAGGGTTAAGCTTGCAATGCGCCATACACCGGACTGTTCTTGATGTTGGTACGCGCAATAGTCTGTCGCTATCGCAGGCGAGAACTTGCTGATCATCACGCCAAAGCTAGCGACCGGTGCTTTTTCTACCTTAACAAAGCCGGATTTAAACGCAGGCTGGCCCGATATAGGGTCGCCCATGGCGCTGACTACTGCGTTAACTTGGCTCTGACCGCCATAGCGTCCAGCCCAATGCATGGACATAAACAGTTCACCAAACGCCATTGACTCATCGATGACCACCTTAGCTAACAGAGATTGCAGCGTGTCGGGGTTGGTGATGTTTGCCAGCTCTCCTGCTTGCAGTTCAAGCTTTTCAGCCGACAGACTATTCAAATAGACGGAAGGCTCAAGCTCACTTGCGGCCAGTTTCTCAATGTGACCCGTACGCGTCATGGTATGCCATTGATCACGCTGGCGTCCGCTATTTAAGCGCCAGAGCCCTCTGCCTATAGGCTCATCGCTGCTGTTTGCCAACTCCGTCACGGCGACGAATCTGGCTTTGCCATCGGGATGAGAGAAACAACGATCTGCATAGGGTGACTCTCCTCCCCATTGCGTTGGTCGCCACTGCTCGTAGGCTTCGTCACTGAGGTTCTGATACTGAGAGAGATCCAACTTGTAGTGACTGTCGCTATTAATGGCCGTGAGCCTTGCAAACTCACGAAAAATCGCCGCTTCAGATTCAAAGGCGAAGCCATTTTTCACCTGCAACTTTTGCGATAAACGTGCGCCCACTTCACAGATGGCTTGCCAATCAGGTTTGGCTTCTCCAGGAGGGGAGATAAATCGACGCTGACGCGACATTCGCCGCTCAGAATTGGTGACCATTCCTTGCTTTTCTCCCCATCCAGCGGCGGGTAGCAACAAATCAGCGTAGTGTGCAACATCTGAATCGGCGGTGATGTCTGACACAATCACACACGGGCATCGTTCAAGTGCTTGGCGTATCCATCGGTTATCAGGCATTGAAACCACCGGATTGGTGGCCATGATCCACAACACTTTGATCTCCCCTCTCTCGACGGCCTTAAACAGATCCAGCGCTTTTAAACCGGGTTGTTCTGCAATGCGAGGCGATTGCCAAACCCGCTGCACAGCGCGGATGGAATCAGGATCAAAACCTCGGTGAGCCGCCAACTGATTCGCTAGCCCACCCACTTCTCTGCCGCCCATGGCATTGGGCTGACCCGTCAACGAAAATGGCCCTGCACCGCGCTTACCAATTTGCCCAGTGGCGAGATGTGCATTGATGATGGCATTGGCTTTATCGACCCCGTTTTGCGCTTGATTGACCCCTTGGCAAAACAGCGTCATCGTCGCGTTGCTGCGTGAAAACCATTGATAGAAAGTGCGCAGCGCTTGAACGTCGATGCCACAGTGAAACGCCACTTGCTCCAATTGATATGCCCCACTCGAGATCAACGCCTGTAGTGCAGCAAACCCTTGGGTGTGTTGCTCAATAAACTCGGTATCGACGCCCTTGTCACTGCCTTGCTGCTCGAGCAAATATGCAAGCAAACCATTAAACAAACTGACATCGCTGTCATTGGCGATGGGCAAATGCAGGTCCGCTTGCTCAGCGGTGACGGTTTTGCGTGGATCAATCACCACCAACTTGACGTTTGGATTGCGGTCACGGATTTGCTGAATGCGGCGAAACAACACGGGATGGGTCCACGCCGTGTTGGCACCACTGATCACGATCAGCTCCGCATGTTCGAGATCGTCATAACTCACGGGGACGACATCTTCGCCAAAAGCTCGCACATGAGCAGCAACCGCCGAGGACATACATAAGCGCGAGTTGGTGTCGATGTTTGCGCTGCCCACATAGCCCTTCATCAACTTATTGGCGACGTAGTAATCTTCGGTAAGCAGTTGCCCCGACACATACATTGCCACTGATTCTGGTCCATATTGTTCCATCGCCTGATGAATTCGCTGCGCAATCCAATCGCTCGCCTGCTCCCAACTGACTTGCTCATCGGCAAGCTTGGGATAAAGCAAACGGCTCGGCATGTTTAAACTCTCCGCCAACGCCGCGCCTTTGACGCACAATGCGCCATGATTGGCAGGATGTTCTTTGTCTCCTACCAGCCCATCTGGCTTTGCCTCCACACCACAACCGACCCCACAGTAAGGACACGTTGTTTTGCTGCATCCATGCATAGATAACTCCTTTAAAATGAAAAAAGCCCCTTCTGTTTCCAGAAGAGGCTTCGTTGCCGTGACGTTGCTTAGTTTGTTTTATTGTTCAGCGCGAGTGACTTTAAAAAGTAATAGCAAAGCAAGTGCCAAACCAAACAGTGCAATAATTTCAATCAATTAGCTTACTGTTATCGCCATACCCATGCTGATAATGCACAATGGCGGTGCACAATGTTGCCTTATTGTGCACCTGTAAAGGCGGGGTTAAACGCAGTACGACACATCACCAAACGGCTTTCACCATCATCAAAATAGTTCTCTTCCTCGGTGAGGATTTCAAAGCCACAGGATTGATAGATGGCGCGCGCTGGCAGGTTGTCTGGCGCAACCGTCAAATAGATTTTTTGGTAATGCGACTGACGCGCCAGCGCATACTTCACCAATTGTTTGGCAATTCCTTGCCCTTGGTAAGCTGGCGATACTGCCAACGACAGCATCCAAGCTTCATTGCTGTTGTCTGCCTTAGGCACAATCAGCACATACCCCGCAATCTGATGCTCACACTCAGCTACCATAAAACCACTACGCCAGCAATCATAAGCTTGGCGTAAAAAAAACGCCGGATAACCGTGTTGAGCGAATAACTGTTTTTCCATCGCCTCTATATCGGGCAATTGTGAACGTTGGATATTTGAAAAAGAAAGACTCATCTCGTTCGCCTAGAAAGGGTTAATGGCCGTAACCTTAACCGAGAGCGCAAGCGATGACTAGCCCTAGATGCATACAAAAAGTGATGTTAATCAATTCGTTTAAATACAACAACTTGCATTAACATAAATTGTACATTTGGCAAAGCGTGCAAAATAAATTCAAGCGCACAATTTTATAAATCTCACCCCTACACAGTGTGATTTACCTTCCGCCCCCCCATTAATGACATTCATATTATTGATGGTTTTTTTATGATTGATGTCGCCAAGCGGCTAAGCGTGGTGCTTAACGTCATTCAGTTAAAGCGACAACGCTTCACGCAGGCAAACCCTTTTGAAGTCATACCGATAATAAGAGACATACCCTATGAAACCGTCAAAATTCGTTTTTCTCTCTGCTGCCATCGCTTGTAGCCTGTCCGGTACCGCCAATGCTGACGCCATTTTGCATGCGTTTAACTGGAAGTACTCCGACGTCACGCAAAACGCCTCGCAAATCGCGGCGGCGGGTTATAAAAAAGTGCTGATTTCGCCAGCACTGAAATCGAGTGGCAATGAATGGTGGGCACGTTATCAACCGCAAGATCTGCGCGTGATCGATTCGCCACTTGGCAACAAAAGTGACTTAAAATCCATGATTGATGCGCTGAAGGCGGTTGGCGTTGATGTGTATGCCGATGTGGTACTGAACCATATGGCTAATGAAACATGGAAGCGTGAAGACTTAAATTACCCTGGCAGTGAAGTGCTGCAACAATACGCTGCTAACACCAGTTATTATGCGGACCAAACGCTTTTTGGCAATTTAACAGAAAACCTATTCTCGGGCTTTGACTTCCACCCAGAAGGCTGTATTAGCGACTGGAATGATGCCGGCAATGTGCAATACTGGCGTCTTTGTGGCGGCGCAGGTGACCGAGGGCTGCCAGACTTAGACCCGAACAACTGGGTGGTGTCGCAACAACGTTTGTATTTGAATGCGCTAAAAGGTTTAGGTGTGAAAGGCTTCCGCATTGATGCGGTTAAACACATGAGCCAATATCAAATCGACCAGATTTTCACTCCAGAGATTACCGCCGGAATGCACGTATTTGGTGAAGTGATCACCAGCGGTGGCAAAGGCGACTCCAGCTATGAGAACTTCTTAGCGCCTTATCTCAACGCCACCAACCATTCGGCTTACGATTTCCCACTGTTTGCCTCTATTCGCAACGCCTTCTCCTACAGCGGTGGCATGAACATGCTTCATGATCCACAAGCCTATGGCCAAGGGCTTGAAAACGCACGTTCAATTACCTTTACCATCACGCACGACATCCCAACGAACGACGGTTTCCGATATCAAATCATGGATCCGAAAGATGAAGAGTTGGCTTACGCTTATATCCTCGGTAAAGATGGCGGCACACCTCTGATTTACAGCGACAACTTACCTGATAACGAGGATCGTGATAATCGCCGTTGGGAAGGCGTTTGGAACCGTGACCTGATGAAGAACATGTTGCGCTTCCATAACCAAATGCAAGGGCAAGAGATGACGATGCTATACAGCGATCAGTGTCTGCTGATGTTTAAGCGTGGTAAACAAGGGGTGGTCGGCATTAATAAATGTGGTGAAGAGCGTTCTCATACCGTTGACACCTATCAGCATGAGTTCAACTGGTATCAGCCTTACACCGATACACTCACTGGCGCGAATGAAACCGTGAGTTCGCGTTACCACACCTTCCGAATTCCAGCCCGCAGTGCGCGCATGTACATGCTCTAAAAAGCAAGTATGACACCAAAAAAATCGGCACCTGAGGTGCCGATTTTATGAGTACTGTACCAATCAATGGTTCTAGAAGCTCGACGTTACAACTTAAAGCGAGAAATCTCTCTATCCAAGTCGCCCGCAAGCGCATGCAGACGTTTGGCTTGTTCAACCGCGTCGATGGCATCGTGTGCAAGTCGATCACTCACTTCACGCACCGATTCCGTATTACCATTGATATCGGCGGTCACCAGCGATTGCTCTTCAGCCGCCGACGCAATTTGCGTCGCCATATCGCTGATGGTTTGAATTGCTTCACCAATCGCTGTCAAACTCTCGCCCGTTAGATTCACATCCGCAACACTGGTCTCGGCTAATTGATGGCTTTGCTTCATCACAGACACCGCATCGTTTGTGGCTTTTTGCAGCCCTTGAATCTTACTTTGGATCTCTTCTGTTGAAGCATGAGTACGTTGAGACAGAACACGAACTTCATCCGCAACCACCGCAAAACCGCGGCCTTGTTCACCTGCACGCGCGGCTTCAATTGCTGCATTCAACGCCAGTAAGTTGGTTTGTTCTGCAATGTCTCTAATCGTTGCGAGAATGGTCGAGATTTGCTGACCATGCGCTTCCAGCTCGCCAATAATTTCTACGGCATTGTTGAGCTCACTCGCCAGCGAATGAATAGAGTCTTGGCTCTTGGTCATTTGTTGGAAACCATGCTGACTCAGCTCCACCGACTGGTTGGCATTCTTCGCTGTGTTGTCAGCGTTGCCTGCAATTTCTGCCGTCGCTGACGCCATTTCCGTTACCGCGGTGGCCACCATCGTAATTTCATCTTGCTGCTGGCGAATGCTGTTGCTGCGCTGGGTTGCAGTACGCGCTGCTTCGTCAGCTCCGAGGTTCAATGCGCCAGAAACGTCGCGCACATTTTTCACCATCACATGTAAGCGGTCGACGAACTTGTTGAACTTCTCAGCCAGTTGGCCCACTTCGTCTTGGCTGGTCACTTGCAAACGGCGGGTTAAGTCGCCATCACCTTCGGCAATATCCGCCAACGCTTCGCTAACACGGCCCAGTTCGATCAACTGTCTTGCAACAAACCAAGAGGTTGCTGCGGCCATGATCACCAAGACCAACAAACCGATTAACGCCTGACTAAACAGCATGTCCGTAATCGGTTCTTCAAGTGTGGCTTTGTCCATCTCCATCACAAGTAACCAGTCGGTGTACTCGATCGGTTGCGCCATGATCACTTTCTCAGCCCCATTTACCGTCGCGTAGATGGCGGTATCGCTGTCTGCCGCTTGAATCAGTTGGGTAATATTCAGCTCAGAAGCGATCTCATGGATGGGTTTCAGCAGCACATCTTTATTTGGGTGTGCCACGATAGCCCCTTTACGGTTGACCAGAATGGCTTGACCATTCCCTGGCACTTGAATCGCTAAAACGTCTTTAATCAGTTTATCCAACGCAAGATTGGATGCCGCAACACCAATTAACTTGCCGTTTTGACGCACTGGATCCGTTAAAGTCACCACCAAGGTTTGCATGGTCACACTGACATAAGGCGCAGTGGTAATCGCGCGATCTTCCGCTTTGGCTTCTTTGTACCAGCCACGAGCACGCGGGTCGTAACCGGGTTTGTTTAGTGAAGGATCATGACGGAACATGTCACCTTGCTCGTTACCGTAGTAGCTTAAGCCAAAGCCACCAGCAATAAGGGTTTGACGCAGGTGAGGCACAATGTCGAGATCAGGGTTACGTTCAATCTCTTCTCTTAACCCCTTCACCGCCAATTGCTTATCATGAAACCAATCGGCAATGCCTTTGGCATGCGCTTCAAGCGTGTTGCGACTCTCACTTTCAATCGCACGCCAGCTGTGAGTGTTAAACGTTTTGTATCCGACGAACAGTAAAGTGGCAGATGTGATTGCAATAGCCAAAACAACCGAGGAAACCATCTTCCTCTTCAAACTAAATTGCATAGTTGACTCTCATTGTAGTTATAAACATTGTTGAATAACTGAGAATATACGTTTCGCTTTACAAATTTCTGGGTTTTAACTCTAAATTTATACTCAACCAGTTTGATTGATTTATCACTGTGTGATCTTGCTTCAAAATAACGGCGTCCGAAGACGCCGTTTTATTTCTTAAACATACTCTTTTAAGAACAAATAGTTATGACAACTTAAACGTGGCCACTTTCGCGCTGAGTTCCTCTGCTTGCTCTTTTAGCTGGTTCGACTCCACGGAGCTGTCTTGTGAGCTGACCACCAACTGATCGGCCACATCTTTGATCGACGTGATGTTTTGGGTGATCTCGCTGGTCACATGGGTTTGCTCTTCAGCTGCTGTGGCGATTTGCGTCGCCATATCGCTAATGAGCGTCACCGCTGTGTTGATTTCTTCCAATGCTTGCGTCGCTTTATCCGCATCAGCAACCGAGTTGCCAGCTAACTTCGAGCTGTTTTCCATCAAGTTCACCGCACGATGCGTAATTTGTTGTAAGGCATCGATGGTGGATTTGATCTCTTCTGTCGAAGAGTGAGTACGCTGTGACAAAACACGCACTTCATCCGCCACAACCGCAAAGCCACGCCCTTGCTCCCCGGCGCGAGCCGCTTCAATCGCCGCGTTCAATGCCAACAAGTTGGTTTGTTCCGCAATGCCTTGAATAGTAGCAAGTACGGTCGAAATTTCTTGAGCATGACGATTAAGATCCGAAATCACGTTGCTCGCTTGGTCCAGTTCGCTTGCAAGGCTATTGATCGAAGACTTGGTATGAAGCACCAAGGCATGACCATCGTTGGTGCTGGCAGCAGAATCCTGTGCTGCGCGGGCGGTTTGCTCCGCATGCGATGCGATTTCTTGCGTGGCACTGGCCAGTTCAGTTACCGCCGTCGCAACCATGGTGATTTCTTGTTGTTGGTGATGAATTTCATTCACTGCACTGTTCGCGCGGTAAGTACTTTTATCCGACTGTTGAGTAAGTTGATGAGACTGCTCTCGAATGTGACCGATCAGTTGCTGCAGACTCGCGACAAATGTATTGAAATTATGAGCCAATTTACCCACTTCATCATCGCTTTCAACCACAATGCGTTGCGTCAAATCACCACTGCCGTTTGCAATCTGTTCAAGCGCCACAGAAACGTTATTTAGCGGACGGAACAGCAAGTTACATAACATATTGAACAGTAGCGTACACACAATCACCACCACCGCGGTGACCAGAATTTGGCCGATGACAGCATCAAACAACGGCTCAACCAGCGAGTTGTAATTGATAACACTCACGGTCGTCAGTTGCGTGCCTTCTATCGCTTTTGCATACACCACGGATTTTTCACCAAAGACATCCACATAGATATCTTTGCCGTCTCGCGCAGCTTGGGTGATGTCATTAAACTTCAAGCCAAGTTGACTGACCGGTTGATTCAGCAACTTGGTGTCAGAGTGGGTAAACACATTGCCTTGCTGGTTGGCAATAAACATATAACCTTCACCGGGTAAGATTACCTTAGCCATACTGTTGAGAATGTCGGTGATTTCGACATCCGCCCCCAACACCACTTGCTGGCCATGCAACGAAAGAGCTTTACCCAATGAGACCACGTTTGCCCCGGTCGCCGCGGCGACAGTTGGGTTATCCATAAAGACTTTAGCTGGATTCGCCATGGCGTTTTTATACCAACCCCATTGGCGAGGATCATCGTTCCCCGGCGGTAAAACCACACCATTCGCGTTGTCTTGAGCACCATCTGGGTAGGCGAGAAAGACATTATCAAAACTGGCCGAATCTTTCACCTGTTTTAAATGAGTCACAATGGACTGTTTGTCGACTTCAGAGGATAGCGCCGTTAACGCTCGCTCTTTTGAAAGTAGCCAGTCCGTAACATATTGATTGTATGACGCGGTGGTACTGGTCAGGCGCTGTTGCACCTCGACTTCCAACCGATTTAGTGAAGCGTTAAATGATAGCGCTTCAACCAAAAGTCCCCCGACAATAATGGCAGCGCTCGCTGAAACAGCGAGTTTGTTTTTTAAAGAAAGTTTTCTAAGCATTGTAATCCTGCTCTTTTGTTATTGATTTAGCTCAACACCTGCCACCGCCCTCACACAAAAGTGCTTGGGCATCCTCGATGCCAGTGTTCCCGCACATTATAAATTCGAAGCTAAAAATAAATCATGACCAAGCTCTTAACTTTCAACATCCAACGTTCAGTATCTCATCACTAAAACCGTAAATTTTTCCTGAGGACTTAAGAGAGTTAAAACATACCAAAAATAGCGAAATCACAATCAAAACCTATTTCGCTTTTTCATTGAATAAAAACAAACTTATTTTAGAGCAATAATTCTAAAAATGAATTTCTGCATTAAATAATTTAGTGATGACAAATATGAATAAATAGATTTCATTTTTATCAATTTAAAAATACAACCCAATAATTAAGAAATAGTTAAATTAAAAACAACTAATTAACCACTCTCTTTTTTAGTTAAATCTTACAAATTAAAAGACAAAATAAAAACCACTTAAAAACAAAAAGATAAAATAACAACACCCACATTAATCAATAAGTTAAATTTAGAATACACTTATATTAGATCACTTTTAAAACAATAATAGATCAGATATTAATCTGTTGATTTTGTGACAATGAGCCAAAAAATACTTTTATTTTATTTATATGAAATATTTTCAGGATTATTAATAAATAGCCAACAGGATTTTGGTGCATATCTATTCTCAAGGACGAACCAAACAATCTCCATAAAAATATTAATGTTATGGAGAAAATAACAATAATAACCCTTACTCGTAATGAGGAATCTATGCTTAATAACAAAAATAGAAATGTAGGACGCCTTACCCTACTCTGCTGTTTGTTTGCGGCGAATGCTTTTGCTGATGTTCAAATTTTGGGCAGCGAAAGTGAGCTTTCACAAACCATTGCCGAGCAGTACCAACAAAATGTCACGCTGTTTAACGGCCAGTTAAACAGTAATGATGTGTTGTATGTCAATGTAGGAACAGCAACAGATGATGAAATCACTCAAGCAAAAAGTCATATCATCTCCGGTAGCACCGTGGTGATCGATTTGACTCAAATTGCAGGTGACGACGCAAGGCTTGATTGGAGCCAGAAACTCACTGGTTTAGGACTGTCAGCACCCGTTGTTGTCACTGGGGTTTATCAAGGCGACGCCTTAGTCAATGCGATCGTCAGTGATGTCACCGACGAGAATGATAATCCCATCAACGATCCCCAAGCCGAGTTAGAGAGCGTTAAACTTTCTCTTACTCATGCCCTAGACCGCTTCCAATCTGAGGGAAAATAAGATGAAAAAAATAACTCTGTTTACCCTTTCTCTTTTAGCTACCGCGGTACAGGTTGGCGCACAAGAATATGTGCCGATTGTTGAGAAACCTATTTATATCACCAGCTCAAAAATTAAGTGCGTGCTACACACAAGTGGTGATTTCAACGCCACACGAGACTGGTGTAATGCGGGCGCTTCCATCGATGTTCGCGTCAATGTGGCACAGATGCGCTCGGTGCAATCGGCAACGTCAGATGGTTTTACTCCTGACGCCAAAATTGTCCGCTTTACCGTCGATGCCGACAAGCCTGGCACGGGTATCCATTTGGTTAACGAGCTACAGCAAGATCACAGTTGGTTCCAGAGTTGGGCAAACCGCCGCACTTACATTGGCCCATTCGCCAGCAGTTATGACCTTTGGGTGAAACCGGTTTCGGGTTACACACCGAAAAAAGCGCGTGACCTACCGCAGAATGAGAACAAAAACTACCAACACCGTGATACTTACGGTTACTCCATCGGTATTAACGGTAAAGTAGGCGCGGAAGTGAACAAAGACGGCCCGAAAGTAGGTGGCGAAGTCAGTGGCTCATTTACTTACAACTACTCGAAAACCTTGGTGTTTGATACAAAAGACTATCGCATCAACAACCGCTCATCACTGAGTGATTTTGATATTTCATTCGAGCGTGAGTTTGGTGAGTGTGATGAACTGCGCCGCCAAGAGCTTGGATGCTATTTCACCGCCGCTCACTGGGGCAGTGGCTGGGTATTTGATAAGACGAAGTTCAACCCAATCTCTTATTCCAACTTCAAACCGAACTATGACGTTTTGTACGAAGCGCCTGTGTCTGAAACCGGCGTAACGGATTTCGAGATGGGCGTGAAACTCAACTATCGTGCACGCTTTGGTACGGTAATCCCTTCAGCACTCTTCTCAGTTTATGGTTCTGCGGGCTCGTCAACCAACAGCAGTACCGTGAAACAACGTATTCGCATCGACTGGAATCATCCACTGTTTGAAGCGGAAGCACACGTTACACTACAATCACTGAGCAACAACGATCTCTGCCTAGATGTTTATGGTGAGAACGGTGACAAAACGGTTGCGGGTGGTTCGGTTAACGGCTGGAGCTGTCACGGCAGTTGGAACCAAGTTTGGGGCCTAGATAAAGAAGAACGTTACCGTAGCCGAGTGGCATCCGATCGTTGTTTGACCGTAAACGCAGACAAAACGCTCACAGTCGAACAGTGTGGTGCGAACTTAGCACAGAAATGGTATTGGGAAGGCGATAAGCTCATCAGCCGCTATGTTGATGGCAACAATACTCGCTACCTTCTAAACATTGTCGGTGGCCGTAATGTTCAAGTAACCCCTGAAAATGAAGCAACTCAGGCGCGTTGGAAACCCACATTACAACAAGTCAAACTCTAGGGTTTGTTGACCTTAGCGATACCCAAACGCTCCCAGTGTATTCGGGAGCGTTTTTCTTTACTCGCCATCTATTCGTCATCGACTTTCCTTCTTTTTATCCCGAGCTACGTGATTGAGTTTGTTTCCTTCTCTAAGGTCTTGCCAGTGACCTTTTACTTTCGTTTGCTCATTTATCAATCGATTCGCCTCTTTTTTGGATTTTCGAACTTTGTTGAAAGTGAGATCAGCAATCCATAACCTTAAGTTAATACTCTATTTTGTAAATTAATTAATTGAAATGTAACATTTCTCACAGAAATTACTTTCATAGAATACGAAAATTCCCACGCTTTCGAACGAAACCGTTTGCTCGTTCGCACACTAACGAAATGAGTTCCTGATTACCCTACACCTTACTTCGGACTCTTTTCGATACCATCGCAAAATACAATAAGAGGCTTTCCATGTTTGGTATATTCAAACCTAAGGCGCATATCGATCGCGTATCCAGCGACTCGCTCGACAGCACCTACTCCCGTCTACGCTGGCAATTGTTCATCGGTATTTTCGTCGGCTACGCTGGCTACTACCTTGTCCGCAAGAACTTCAGTTTGGCAATGCCCTACCTGATTGAACAAGGCTTTAGCCGTGGCGATCTTGGCGTGGCTTTGGCCGCCGTCTCCATTGCTTATGGCCTGTCTAAGTTTTTAATGGGCAGCGTCTCTGACCGTTCTGATCCTCGCTATTTCTTAAGTGCGGGTTTGGTGATGTCCTCCTTGGTCATGTTCTGCTTCGGCTTTATGCCATGGGCAACTGGCAGCATCACGGCAATGTTTATCTTACTGTTCCTCAACGGATGGTTCCAAGGTATGGGTTGGCCTGCGTGTGGGCGCACCATGGTGCATTGGTGGTCACGTAAAGAACGTGGTGAGATCGTGTCAGTTTGGAACGTTGCACACAACGTCGGTGGTGGCTTGATTGGTCCTATCTTCCTATTTGGTTTGTGGATGTTTAATGATGATTGGCGCACCGCGTTTTATGTGCCTGCATTTTTCGCCATGATAGTCGCGGTATTCATTTGGTTCACCGTGCGTGATACCCCGCAATCCTGTGGCCTACCGCCAATTGAAGAGTACAAAAACGACTACCCAGATGATTACAACACATCTCATGAAACAGAGATGACCGCAAAAGAAATTTTCTTTAAGTATGTATTTTCAAACAAACTTTTGTGGTCAATAGCTATTGCTAATGCTTTCGTCTATTTGATTCGTTACGGCGTGTTGGACTGGGCGCCTGTGTACTTAAAAGAAGCGAAAGAGTTCACGGTAGATAAATCATCTTGGGCTTACTTCCTATACGAATGGGCGGGTATTCCTGGCACGCTATTGTGTGGTTGGATTTCAGATAAACTGTTCAAAGGCCGCCGCGCACCAGCTGGCATCCTATTTATGTTCCTTGTCACTCTGGCGGTTCTTGTTTACTGGTTCAACCCAGCGGGTAATCCAGGTATTGATATGGCGGCGCTGGTAGCAATCGGCTTCCTGATCTACGGTCCTGTAATGCTTATCGGCCTTTATGCGCTTGAGCTTGCCCCGAAGAAAGCGGCAGGTACAGCAGCAGGTTTGACTGGTCTGTTTGGTTACCTAGGTGGTGCCGTGGCAGCCAACGCGGTATTAGGTTACACCGTAGACCATTTCGGCTGGGATGGCGGCTTCATTATTCTGGTTGGTTCTTGTATCACTTCTATCGTTTGTTTGACTTACGCATTACTGGGAGAAAAAGCCCATCATGATGCCAAACAAAAAGAGAAGGAAAAAGAACAAGAAGCCATCGCGTAACTGAACTTCCTCAGGCCCATCTTTTTGCTTAGTCGAACTGATGGGCCATTTTTTATGTCCAGACTACTCGGAGTGACAGGTAGGTGGAAAGTGAGTGACGCCCACGAGCGTAAGCAAACCAAAACCTCAACCTCTTCTAGTAGAAAAGAAATAAGCGCGAGTGTCATGGAGTATTCATATTCCTCCGTCACCATAAGCGCCTCTGATATATACCCAACCAAAATATCGCTATCAGAACAAGGAACTCATCATGAAACTTACCCCCCTTTTTCTTTCCCTTGCTGGCCTGTTAACCACTTCTGTTTTTGCCGAACCTCTTGTTATTGCTCATCGAGGTGCCTCTGGCTATTTGCCTGAGCACACACTGGAGGCGAAAACCTTGGCTTATGCCATGAAGCCCGATTACATCGAGCAAGATGTCGTCATGACCAAAGACGACCAACTGGTTGTATTGCACGACCACTACCTGGATCGCGTGACCGATGTAGCTGAGAAATTCCCCAATCGCGCACGTGCAGATGGCCGCTACTACGCCATCGACTTTACTTTGGCTGAGATCAAAACGCTGAAAGTGACCGAAGGCTTCAACATCGATGATAAAGGCAACAAAGTTCAGGGCTACCCGACTCGCTTTCCCATGTGGAAGTCTGATTTCACTGTCCCAACACTGGCTGAAGAAATTGAGCTGATTCAAGGCTTAAACAAAACCCTAGGCTATGACATCGGCATTTATCCTGAGATCAAAGCACCTTGGTTCCATCGTCACGAAGGTAAAGACATCAGTAAAGCGGTTCTTAATACGTTGAAAGCGTATGGCTATACCGATAAGAACAGCAAAGTCTATTTGCAATGTTTCGATCCGATTGAACTAAAACGCATTAACGATGAGTTAATGCCAGCAATGAAAATGGACCTAAAATTGGTTCAGCTCATGGCCTACACGGATTGGAACGAAACCATGGTGTACAACGGTAACCAAGCAACACCTTATGACTACGATTGGATGTTTAAACCCGGTGCGATGCAAGAAGTGGCGACATACGCAGAAGGCATTGGCCCTTGGAAACCGATGCTGGTCGATGACAAATCCACGAAAGAGAACATCATTGTGTTACCACTGATGAATGAAGCTAAACAAGCGGGATTAGCGGTTCATCCTTACACCTTCCGCGCCGATCCTGGTCGAATTGCCCCTTATGCGACCGATTTCGAGGGCATGCTCGACGTCTTTTACAACCAAGTCAAAGTGGATGGCTTATTCACCGACTTTCCAGATAAAGCGGTTGCTTTCCTAGAAAAGCAGCAGTAATCCCCCTACAGTCTATAATGACTTAATCCTTTAAGGCTGGCCTTTTGCCAGCCTTTATTTTTTTAGGATGCTGTTTTGCCGAGCTTTTTTCTTACTAATCGTCACTTTATGGCGTAAGATCCAGATCGCATTAGAGTAAAACACTTAGCTTCAGGACAAAAATACTTTAATAAAATGTTAAGATTCTCTGGCAGATTGACTACGCTGAAGTCAAAACATTATTTGCTCCGGAGAAATGACATTCCGGATAATCTAGCAAGGAGATTTCATGCTTAACCCCGTTACCGCGAAAGCGGTTATTGATCATGCCCTATTTCTAGGGGCCGACTTTGCGGAGTTGTTTGTCGAACATCATCAGACAAACAGCATTCAATTCAACTCTCAGGAAGTCGACAAAATAAACTCTGGTATCGATTTTGGTATTGGTATCCGACTCTTTTTCGGCCATAAAGTCCTGTATGGTTTTACCAACAGCACCGAAGAAAGTGAGTTGAAACGCGTGACTAGCCTCCTCGCGGCAAAAGACAAGCGCGATCAAATCGCTCAAGCTGGCTCATTGAATCTTATTCGACACCCAATGCAACACGTCTCACATCAACCACTCAGCAAAGACCCGTATTTGGATTCAAAAATTGCCTTCTTGCATCAAGCAGATCTCGCCGCTCGAGCGCAAAGTGAAAAGATTACGCAGTTCATGGGCTCAGTGTTACAACGTGAGCAGCAAATTGAGATCTTTAACTCAGAAGGTTTGCATATCGGTGATACACGACACTACGTTCGTGTGGCAACAAACGCTGTAGCTCAAGATGGCAGCGAGCAAAGCGTTGGTATGGAAGGCCCTGGTGCATTAATGGGCTGGGAATTTAGCCAGCAATTGGACGCCAAAGCGCTAGGGCAAGAAGTCGCAGAGCAAGCACTGGTGAAATTGAATGCCGATGTCTGCCCTTCTGGCGAAATGCCCGTCGTGATTGGCAACGGTTTTGGTGGCGTTATTTTCCATGAAGCCTGTGGTCACTTGCTAGAAACCACCTCAGTTGCTAAAAAAGCGTCTGTTTTCCATGACAAAATGGGCGAAATGATCGCACATTCTGCCGTGAGTGCCGTCGACGATGGCACCATGACCAACGAATGGGGCTCGATTCATATTGACGATGAAGGCATGGAGACTCAACGCACTCAGCTTATTAAAGATGGCAAGCTTACCAGTTTCATGGTCGACAAAATGGGCGGCCTAAAAACCGGTTACGCGCCAACGGGCTCAGGCCGCCGCCAAAACTATAAATTCGCGCCAACCTCTCGCATGAGAAATACCTTTATTGAAGAAGGTGAAAGTTCTTTTGATGAGATGATCTCAAGCATTGAGAAAGGTATTTACGCCAAGAAATTGGGCGGAGGTTCGGTTCAACCGGGCACGGGCGAATTTAACTTCGCCGTACGTGAAGCGTACCTCATCGAAAATGGCAAAATCACCAAACCATTAAAAACCGCGACCCTCATTAGCACCGGGCCTAAAGTTCTCAAAGAGATCAGCATGGTGGGCAAAGACATGGCTCTTGCACCCGGTATGTGTGGTTCGGTCAGTGGCTCAGTTCCGACCACCGTCGGTCAGCCCTCGTTGAAAGTGGATAAGATTCTCGTTGGAGGTGGTAACTAATGAGCCAGAAACAATCACTGCTTAACGCCATCGATCATCTTTTGGCGGAAACCCAAAAGCGTGGCGCACAAGCGGACATCATCGCACAAGCCAATGACAACTTTTCGCTCAAAGCCAATAAAGGCCAGCTAGACGAATACAAAGTCAGCGCCTCGCAGGTTATCGGCATTCGGGTGGTCAAAGATGACCGCGTAGCAACCAGTTACTCTGAGTCTCTCGCAACAGAAAGCCTCGACATGATGCTTAATAATGCGTTAGAAAGTGCCAAATACGCCAAGATTGACCCTCACCAAAAAATCAGTGTGGTCGGCAGTCAAATCATCAGCGACTACGCGGAGCTTAATCAAGAATGTGATGCCACTGTGGATGACAAAATCGCTTTGAGCTTGCGCTTGGAACAAGGTGTCGTAAGCCGTCCACACGCAACAAGCTCGCCGTACAACGGCTACAGCGATAACCGATCGCAGATTTTGATTGCAAACAGCCAAGGGACACTTTGCGAGCAGGCGGAGCGTTATCACTCGGCTTACGCTTACACGCTGTTTGAAAAAGAGGGCAAGCAATCTATGGCGGGGGCGATGAGCATTGGCCGACGTTATATCGATCTCGATCCTGAGTATTGTATTGAAGCAGGTTACCAACTCGCCAAAGATCTGCTCGATGGCGAAGCGGTTACGACGGGTAACTATGCGGTCATTTTCGACATTGATGCCCTAAGCGAGTTGTTTGGCGCGTTTTCAGCTTGTTTTTCTGCCTCTGTGGCGATGAAAGGCTTGAGCCCTCTGCGCGATAAGGTTGGCAGCGTGATCGCCAGTCCACTTATTTCTTTCTCCAGTAAAGCCTATGTAGAAGGTGGGTTCCGTATCCATAGCTTTGACAGCGAAGGTTTTGCCGCGCGTGATTTGGTCTTGATCGGCGAGGGTGAACTGAACTCACTGCTGCACAACAGTCAAACGGCCTCTTTCTTTGGTGTTGAAAACACTGGACATGCATCACGTGGACCAAAAGAAGGCTTGGAAATTTCAGCACACCATAAAGTGATTAACGCTGGCACAAGTAGCTTCTCAGACGTCACTGCTGGCGAGTATCTCGAGCTTGTTGAGCTGCAAGGTGTACACTCTGGCGCAGATTTTATTAGCGGTGATTTCTCATTCGGCGCAAGCGGATTCCTTTGTCGAGATGGCCAAAGAATCCAGCCCGTTCGTGGCATTACGGTCGCAGGTAATTTCTATCAAATGTTGAAAGAGGTTGATGCGTTAGGGTCGGTACTTGAATCTAACGACGGCGGCTCATTCTTCGCACCAAAGGTACGTTTCTCTCGCTTGAGCATAGGTGGGAAATAGCGCGAAACACGCCATTATTGTCGACCTCGCACTTTCCTAGTGTGGTCATTTGAATTCACGGAGGGGATTCCCTCCGTTTTCGTTTCTGCTCATCTCCACTTGTCATCAAAACAATACACTTACAAACATTCAACTTAGAGTTGTAACTCTATGTTTATTTCTATCAGAGGAATATAATCGCTGCGCCGTTCGCTTTGAGCTTGTTTAAGGCGACATTTTATCTGAGTAGTGGAGTACGGATGAAAAAACACGCGGGTTTCACTCTGATCGAACTAGTGGTCGTCATCGTCATATTAGGCATACTTGCCGTGACTGTGGCACCAAGATTCTTAAACCTTCAAGACGATGCCAAAGTGGCACGGCTAGAAGGCATGCGAGGTGCCATCGCTGCCGGTTTGGCGATAGGATATGGCAAAATGGCCATGACGGGTTTAGAGCATTATCGTTTCATCTCGAACAGTGCAACTGACCCAGATATCACACCGCCAACCCCAAAAACCAGCTTACCTTTTACGGGTTGCCAAATTGGTGGCTCTGAGCATTGTACATTTCTATATGGCTATCCTGATGCCGATGACACTGGCTTAACCATTGTGGTCGCGAATCTCAAAGGGGAAGGCTCGGACTGGCAAGTACTTCGCCACCCTTATGATCAGAACAACCCTAAACCACGAGAAGTGGTGGTGGCTGTACGCGGTGATGCCAATGCCAGCATGACACAATGTGGCGTCCGCTATGCACCACCTATCACAGAAAATACCCAGTATGAGTTAGAAGTGCTGCCCTGCCCTTAGAACATTGACTCACCAACAAAATGGAAGTGACCACTCCACCATACCTTCACTGGGGTTACTTCCATCTGATTAAAAATCAGCCCTATTCTTATCTTTAAGCCCCTTACAGCTCGCTTAAATAATCAACAGCAAATTTCACTCACATTTCTCTAACGAGACGATTCCTCTTCATGTTACCTAGGTTTCAATTATGTCTAATACAATATAATTACCAGGATATAACACCACTAAAACGCTAGTTGCACATTATATCCAACTAGTAATTTTTATTGATACAAAACTTGCTTTAGATCATTCAATGCTCAACTAGCCCTCGTGCTACAGAACGCTTTTCTGTACATTCATTGACACATATTGAAACAGTTCTTCCTCATTTTTTAATATTTCATGGAGATTTCTATGCTAGAGCTCTTAATTGGACTGGTAGTGACCGTTGCGGTTGGTTACTTCATCGTCAAGGGTTACAAAGCGGCAGGTGTGCTACTGACTGCAGGCATTCTGCTACTTATTCTTACCGGTGTACTGGGCCACACGGTTCTACCTGCAAAAATTACCTCAACGGGTAACATGGTGACTGACTCATTAGAATACGTAAAATTTATGCTACAAAACCGTGGCGGCGGCTTGGGTATGCAAATCATGTTACTTTGTGGTTTCGCCGCTTACATGACACATATCGGCGCCAATAATGTGGTTGTAAAACAGTTTTCTAAACCTCTTTCCGTTATTAAATCGCCTTACGTTTTGTTGGTAGCGGCCTATATTGTTGCGTGCTTAATGTCTCTTGCCGTAAGCTCTGCAACTGGTTTGGGCGTGCTTTTGATGGCAACCCTTTTCCCAATGATGACCGCAATGGGCATTTCTCGCCCTGCTGCCGCGGCAGTCTGTGCATCTCCAGCAGCGATCATTTTGTCCCCGACCTCAGGTGACGTTGTAATTGCTGCGGAAAAATCGGGTCTAGCGCTGGATGTGTTTGCAGTGCAAACCGTTCTGCCTGTTTCTATTTGCGCCATTATTGTTATGTCGGTCGCCGCTTTCTTCTGGAACAAATACCTTGATAAGAAAGACAACACCCCAATGGAAAAGATCGACGTTTCGGAAATCAAAGCCGATGCACCTGCATTCTATGCGCTGCTGCCATTCCTACCGATCATTGGTGTTTTCCTATTTAATGGCCGCACCATTCCTGGATTAAGCCTCGATATCTATACCATTGTTGTACTGTCGATCTTTATCGGTGCATTGGTCCATTACGTGGTGAACAAATTTGATGGTAAGAAATCACTCGACGATCTCGATGCGTGTTACGACGGCATGGCAGATGCCTTCAAAGGCGTTGTGATGTTATTGGTTGCCGCTGGCGTATTTGCCCAAGGCCTTATGTCTATTGGCGCGATTGACAACCTTCTTCATCTTGCAGAAACCGCAGGTGCAGGTGGTATCGCACTCATGCTGATTTTGACTGGTCTTACGGTTGCAGCCGCTATCGCAACAGGATCGGGTAATGCGCCTTTCTACGCGTTTGTAGAACTCGCCCCATCTCTGGCGGCGAAAATGGGACTGAATCCAGCATTCTTGATTATTCCAATGTTACAAGCCTCTAACCTTGGCCGCACCATTTCTCCCGTTTCTGGCGTGGTGGTTGCTACCTCTGGTATGGCACACATCAGTCCATTTGAAGTCGTCAAACGTACTTCGGTTCCTGTGCTAGCGGGCTTGATTACCGTCATCCTTGGCACAATGATATTGGTACCAATGAGCGCCTAATCGCCTCATATTCTTCATCCTACTTCTGTATATTCGAGGCCAAGCTCTACTGCTTGGCCTTTTTCATGTTGGGAAAATATCGACTGACTCATAGAAATAAATGTGCAATCAGTCGCGGTTGCAATACGGTATAAAATTCGAAATTTGCCTTTCATGTCAATTGGTTATATAAAAAACCAAAGTATAGGAAAATAGGATTTATCATGACTACATTCATCGTTTTTATTGTTCTCGTATTGCTGATCGTTGTATACGCGATCAGCATCTACAACAAGTTAGTGACTTTGCGAAACCGTTTTAAAAACAGCTTCGCCCAAATCGAAGTGCAGCTCAAACGACGTTACGACCTTATCCCGAATCTCGTGAACACCGCTAAAGGGTATATGGAGCATGAGAAAGAGACGTTTGAACGTGTGATTCAAGCTCGTAACCAAGCGCTGTCAGGTTTAAAAGCGGCAAGCGCTGCGCCAGACAGCGACTCTGCGATCAGCTTACTCAGCCAAGCGGAAGGGGTATTACAAAATGCACTAAGCAAACTCAATGTCGTCGTGGAAGCCTATCCAGAACTGAAAGCGAATGAAACCATGGCTCAACTCCAAGAAGAGCTCACCAGCACCGAAAATAAAGTCGCCTTTGCTCGCCAAGCTTTTAATGACTCCGTCACCAGTTACAACACATACAAGCAAACCTTCCCCCCTGTGCTATTTGCAAATATGTTTGGTTTCCTTGATGGAAAACTCCTTGAATTTGCCGACAGTGAAGCGATTCAAGAAGCACCTAAGGTGACCTTCTAATGGATTTTTTTCAGCATCAAGATGCCGCTCGGCAGCGAACTGGACTCTTGGTTTTTCTGTTTACCTTTGCCGTGCTCACCATCACCGCTTTGGTGAGTACTTTGTCGATCGCGATCTATTTTGGGGTAACAGAAACCCCTTTCGATCCGCACACGGCGGTAAGCTATAGTCTTATTTGCTTTGCCGGTGTCGCTTTTGTTATCGGTATGAGCTCCTTAATTCGCCTCTCCGATCTCAAATCCAATGGAGGCCGTGGTGTCGCCGAGAGTATGGGCGGGAAACTTGTTTCCACCGACACCACAAGTCGTAAACATCGCCAACTTTTGAACGTCGTTGAAGAGATGGCGATTGCCGCAGGTGTGCCTGTGCCACCAGTTTATTTGATGGAACACGAACGGGGAATCAATGCCTTTGCTGCTGGAATGAGTATTGATGACGCCGTAATTGGTATCACTCAGGGGGCATTAGACAGCTTTAGCCGAGATGAACTACAAGGCGTTATCGCTCATGAGTTTAGTCATATATTAAACGGTGACATGCGCCTGAACACACGTCTAATCGGGATATTATTTGGCATCACTTGTATCGCGCACTTTGGTCATCTGGTTCTCGACAACATGCCTCGCTCAAGCCGGGTATCACGTCGTTCATCCGATTCAGACAAAGGCTTTGCCATCATTTTTATGATCGCACTGGTCTGTTTGGTTTTAGGTTGGCTTGGCACTCTGTTTGGCTCAATGATCAAAGCCGCAATTTCTAGGCAGCGTGAATTTCTTGCCGATGCCAGTGCCGTGCAATTTACTCGCAACGATCAAGGGATCGCTGGTGCGCTCAAAAAAATTGGCAGCTATTCGTACGGCTCAACACTCGATGCTCGCGCCACGAGTGAATTTAGCCATATGATGTTTGGGCAAGCCCAACTTTCTGGACTGTCGGGATTTTTTGCAACTCACCCACCTCTAGAAGAAAGAATTCGACGTATCGAACCTCAGTGGGACGGCCGTTTTAAAAGGGCATCATCGCAACAGGCCCCCGCCTTTGACAACCAAATGTCGAGTGGATTTTCGTCTCAACAACATTCGCAATACGTAGAAGAAGCACCAACTTCCGATCAACTCAGCGAAGTTGGTCAACAACTCATTGGTCAATTGCCCCAACCGTTGATCGACATCGCTCGTGAACCCTACAGCGCACGTTTTATTGCCTTTGCTTTAATTCATGATGGAAGTGATCGTCAAAGAGAGATGATAAAATGCCATGTACCACCGGCCTCTCAGCCTCAATTGCTCCCTTGGTTGGATCATGACATTCCCGCTCATTTGCGCTTACCTCTTCTTGAGCTTTCAATTCCTGCCCTGAAAGCGCTCAGTGAGGGACAAAGAGCGCGATTCTGCCAAGTGTTGCGTGACCTTGCCCTTGCGGATGATCACTACTCGCTCGCAGAATGGTGCGTCGTCAATTTGTTGGAGAAACAGCTCCTCACCACTTTTGGTAAAGCGCCTCAACGTAAATCAATCAAGCAACTCCAAGAGAGTGTGGTGTGGCTGCTTAGAGAATTAGCGTGGGTGTGCCACACCGATTCAGTGAGTGCACAAAGCGCCTATAATCAATCACTTGCACTATTAGGGCTAGCATCTCACCCTCTTGAGCCCGCCCATCATAACTGGAAGCTAAGCCGTGCGGCGTTAGAGTTACTCTTGCAACTCAAGATTACAGATAGAAGAACGTTTGTTAAGGCATGCCGATTAGCCATTGAGTCCGACGGCCAAGTTAGCGTCGCTGAAGGCGAGTTATATCGAGTCATTGCGTGCTTTCTTGAAGTTCCGGTCC